>JAJRBP010000175.1 GCA_028679405.1 Methanoregulaceae archaeon
GATCGAACTCGTCGATGCGTGAGCGTCATCGAGTTCGGCGAACCGGACGAACCTGGAGGACCAAAGGACCAGCTCCTCGCAGAGCCTGCTTACGGTCGTCATCAGGACGGCGCAGTCCGCAAGTACTTCGAGCGCGAAGTCCCGCGACGCAACGGCGTCCATCGTGTTCTCAAGCATCCCGTCAAAACCCAGCATTTTCGCAGTCCATTCCCGGTCGATCCGGTACCCGGTCCCCGCAAAAGCGGCTGCTCCCAGGGGACAGAGATTAACGCGGTTGTACGCATCGGAAAGACGCCACGAGTCCCTTGAGAGGGCCTGTTCGTACCCGAGGAGGTGGTGGGCGAGGGTCGTCGGCTGGGCGTGCTGCATGTGGGTGAAACCGGGCATGATGGTCGCCGTATGATCTTTTGCGATACCGGCAAGAACCTCCCGGACGTCGAGCAGCCCGTCCATCATGCAGATCAACGCCTCCCTGAGCCGGAGCCGGATGCAGGTGGCTACCTCGTCGTTTCTGGACCGGCCCATGTGGAGGCGGCCACCCACGTCCTCGCCTGTTTTCTCCACGAGGAATGCTTCGATCCCGGCATGGATGTCCTCAAACCTGTGCTCGAAGACCGACTCCGGGATCCCCTCATCCACAAGATCCAGCAATACCGCAATGAGCTTGCCTGCACCCGGCCGATCCACAAGCCCCTGCCGTTCGAGCATCAGGAGGTGGGCGATGTCGACCATCAGGTCCGCATCGGCAATGAACCGGTCGGCCTCCATCGATGAGAGGAACTCTGCAGTCCCGGCGTCCCGGGAGCCCCTGAAGCGCCCCCTCCGTATCACGTCTTCACGCATCCCTGATCACCCGCGTCCTTGACTGTACCACTGGCCCTGATAAAAGATTAAAGCCACGCCTTCCGCGCTGCCAGCTCTATCGCACGCTGGACGGAATCCCTCGGTATGATGGTGGCGACGGGGATGTGGACGAGCTGCTCGATGATGCTGCTCACGATGGGGGCACATACGATCGCGATCGCTCCTTCCCGCTCCGCACGGACGGCAGCGACCACCGCGTCCTCCCAGGTATGTGCAGGGTATTCACGCACGTTCATGCGGTGACCGTCGACCTCGGCAGGACGCTCGACGATCACGTCGAGGACAGGGCGGGCCGCGATGAGTCCGATGAACTCGCCCTCGCCCGACCGGTAATAATGGCGGAGCGCCCTGACGATCGCCCGGAGTGTCGAGAGGTTCGGCGATCTCTTCCCGTGCAGGATCTTATAAAGCGAGCTCTGGGCGATCCCGCTCTGTTCTGATAACTCCCGCACGCTGATGCGCAGGTCCTGGTGCAGCAGGCCGTCCAGCACCCCGATGAACTCCTCGTCCGAGATCAGGGCCGCCCGCATCAGCCTGTCGATTGGATCCAGTTGTGCCATAGAAATAATACAAAAAGGATAAATTTTCTTCGTATATGATATTTTTGTACAGTGCGGATGCCTGGTCAGCCCCACATAATGGACATTTATCATAGTAATATGACCCAATTGTAATATTTTTCAAAGTAATATGTCCCTTTGAGACAATTATTTTGTCCAAAAAAGAATAATTAAATAGCGACATTACGAAATTGATCTGCATGAATTCACGGATAATTGCATCGCTCTGTCTTTTTGCAATCGCGGCTCTCCTGGTTGCCGGATGCACACAGCCGCCAGCGAAAAGCAACCTTACGGAGATCAGGATTGGATACCAGCCGAGCACCCACCAGGTGGCAGAAATGATCGCAATGGACAAGGGCTGGTTCAAACAGGACCTCGCCCCCTACGGGATAACGAACATATCCGATTACCTCTTCCCGAGCGGTCCTCCGGAGATGCAGGCAATGCTGGCAAACCAGCTCGATGTCGCATATGTCGGTGCGGCTCCCGTCCTTACTGCGGTGGCAACAGGTCTTGATGCCAAGATCGTCGCAGGTGTGAATACGCAGGGATCGGACCTGGTGATCAGGACCGGGCTGAATTACACCGGGCCCCGGTCGCTGATAGGCCTGAAGATCGCGACATTCCAGCCCGGAAGCATACAGGATACGATCCTCCGTGACTGGCTGAAGAACAACGGCGTCGATCCTGAGAAGGACGTCGGGATCCTGGGCATGGGGCCGGGCGATGCAGTAACCGCGATCACCGCGGGCAAGGTCGATGCAGTCTTCCTCCCGCACCCCTCGCCCTCGGTGATCGAGGCGAACGGAAAGGGAAAGATCATTGTCCACTCCGGCGAGATGTACCCGGACCATACGTGTTGTGTCCTCGTGGCAAGCGGAAAACTGATCCGCGAACACCCTGATATCGTTACGCAGATCGTGAAGACACATATCAGGGCCTCGGAATTTGCTGCAAACAAGTCGAACCTCGACGAGACGGCCGGGATCTATGCGAGAAAGAACAGTGCGAACGTGGACGAGATCAGGAAGTCGCTCCAGGAGTGGGACGGGACATTCGTGACCGACCCGAATGTCATCATAAAATCGGTGCTGGACTATGCGAAGATCCAGTACGAACTGGGATACATTAAAACACCGCTCACGCAGGACCAGCTCTTCGACCTCTCCTTTTACCAGAAGGCAAAATCCTCCTGAGCCGAATCCTTTTTCCGGCAAAACGCTCATGAGGGTTGACCTGGTATACAATTGGGAGAACTTCATGAGCGGGGTTTTTTCTGCATGCGTACCGGAAACCGGGCGGGGGACGGCGGCCTGTGAACCGTAACGGAGGAAAGCGGTCGGAGCGGTGGCTCGGGGGGGCCGCTATCCTCGCAGTCCTCGTTTTCTGGCAGGCAGTTGCGGCATTCGTTGTCCGGGACTCTTTTATCCTGCCCTCCCCGGTCGACGTGGCCGTGTCGTTCGTCTCGCTCCTGGAAAACGGGTCACTCCCGATGGATTTTGCCACAAGTATCCTGCATTTCGCCATCGGCCTTGGTGCCGCCCTCCTCATCGGTATCCCCGTAGGAATCGTGATGGGGTGGAACCGCCGCATCGATGCGCTGCTTGACCCGGTCATCGAGATACTCCGTCCGATACCGCCGCTCGCCTGGATCCCGTTCGCGATTGTGTGGTTCGGCCTTACGAATGCATCGGCCGGGTTCGTGATCTTCGTCGGGTCGGTCTTTCCGGTCCTCATCAACACGTACACCGGTTTCAGGAGCGTGCCGCGAATCTTTGTCGAGGCAGGGAAGATGCTCGGATGTATAAAGGACCGGGACCTTATCCGGTACATCGCGTTTCCGTCGGCACTCCCGTCGGTCGCAGCAGGGATCCGGATTGCGACAGGGGTAGGGTGGATGTGTCTTGTAGCTGCCGAGCTCTTCGGTGTCTCCAAGTTCGGGCTCGGGCAGAAACTCTGGTTTTTCTATAACCTGCACCAGATGGATGCGGTCGTTGTCTACATGATCCTGCTCGGGTTGATCGGCCTTGGGTTCGACATGGTATTCCGGTACTGGATCGAACGTCAGTTCCTGAAATGGCGCATGGGGGAGGTGGCCTGAATGGGTGACCTTGTCATTCGTGACCTCTGCCAGGGTTTCCGCCGCGACGACGGTTCCATCCTCACGGCAATAGAGCACCTCGACCTCGTCATACACGAGGAAGAGCTCGTATGCGTTCTCGGCCCTTCGGGCTGCGGGAAAACAACGCTCCTCCGGATGATTGCAGGGCTCGATACCGCGACATGCGGAGAGATCGAGCTCGATGGAGAACAGATCACCGGACCGAATCCGAAGATCGGGATCGTGTTCCAGGAATATTCCCTCTTCCCGTGGCGCACCGTAATTGATAACGTGGCCTTCGGCCTCGAGATGCGTGGAATCCCGCGGGAGGAGCGCACCAGAACCGCGGGGCATTTCCTCGAACTTGTGGGGCTTGCACAGTTCAGGGGGAGCTATCCCTCCGAACTTTCCGGCGGGATGCGACAGCGGGTCGCCGTCGCAAGGGCACTCGCGCTTGACCCGGTGGTGCTCCTCATGGACGAACCGTTCGGAGCGCTTGATGCCCAGACCCGTAACATGCTGCAGCATGAACTGCTCATGATATGGGAGAAAACGAGGAAAACAATTGTTTTTATCACCCACAGCGTGGACGAGGCGGTGTTCCTCGCAGACCGGATTATCGTGCTCACGCCGAGACCGGGCCGCGTCTGCGAGACGATATCCATCGATATGCCCCGGCCCCGTGACAGGACGGGTGCCGGGTTTGCAAAGTTCCGGCGCTACGTGCTCGACCTGATCAACCAGCCGAAATGCGAATCCCCGGATAAGGTTTAATATCTTTTATCCCCTTTTTATAAAGCACGAAAAGGGACGGGGAGACGATCTGTTATGGTCAGAAAACCTGGAAAAATGTATAGGAATATCTCAAAGAGAGCCTATACACGAAGAGAGTACATGGGCGGGGTCCCGGGCAGCAAGATTGTGCAGTTTGAGATGGGCAACCTCTCGGGGGAATTCCCCTACGAGGTCCACCTCCAGGTCGACGAGGCCTGCCAGATCAGGCACAGTGCGCTCGAAGCCGCCAGGATATCGATCAACCGGCGCCTGCTTAAGGACGTCGGGAGGATGAACTTCCACTTCAGGGTCCGGGTCTATCCGCACCATGTCCTGCGCGAGAACAAGCAGGCGACCGGGGCGGGTGCCGACCGTGTCTCCGAAGGGATGCGCCTCTCGTTCGGAAAGGCGATCGGGACGGCGGCCAGGGTCTCCATAGGGCAGCCGATATTCTCGATATTTACCACCGAACAGTACACGGACAAGGCAAAAGATGCCCTCAGAAACGGAAGCCACAAGCTCCCGAGCCCGTCCCGTGTCATAATCACTTCCCTGGAAAAAACCCAGTAATTCTCTCCCGGTTTGTTTTTTTCTAACCGGATTCCGGATAATTGCAATAGAAATTTTTATACTTCCACTTCTCCCAGTATTCATGATGGTACTCCAGGCAGATTCGACGGTTTTTGACGCGATTGCGCGATACACCTGCCTTGCACTCCGTGAAGCCGAGATCTGTCTGCCGGGGGACGTCCTTTCCCGTATTGAGGCAGCGGCAGCATCCGAAACAAACCCTGTCGCACGTGGGGAACTCGGAAACATCCTTGCCAACGTGGCAAGGGCACGGGAACTCTCTGTTCCGATCTGCCAGGATACGGGAGTACCGGTGATCTATCTCACCATACCGCCAAGCCTTCCCTTCACCCGGCAGGTATATGATGCGGTCCGGGCGGGCGTCAGGGAAGCGACCTCAACGATACCGCTCCGCCCGAACGTCGTGACCCCCCTCGATCGCAATAATTCCGGGGATAACACCGGCGAGGGGATGCCGGCGATCCACGCAAGGCCCGGGGACCGTCTTACGATAACGGTCCTTCCAAAGGGAGCGGGTGCCGAGAACGTCTCCAGGGTGAAGATGCTCCTCCCGTCCGAGCGGGGCAGGATCGCGGAGTTCGTGGTCGAGACGATGTGCATCGCCGAAGGGAGGCCGTGCCCGCCGGTCGTCCTCGGAGTAGGGATCGGAGGGACTTTCGATGGTGCGGCGGCTCTTGCCAAGGAGGCGCTCCTATTACCGGTCGACTGCATGGACCCGTTCGAGCAGGAGATCTGCGACGCGGTGAATGCCCTGGGCATCGGCCCGATGGGCCTTGGCGGAGGGACCACCGCACTGGCAGTGAAGGTGAAGACCGCCGACTGCCATACGGCGTCCCTTCCTGTGGCGGTGAATGTCCAGTGCTGGGCCTGCCGCAGGGCAACAGTCGAGGTGCCCCTTTGACCTGCGTGGATCTCAGCACCCCGCTCGGGGATGAGGTCCTCTGGCTCCGGGCAGGGGATCGTGTCACCCTCTCCGGCATGGTATATACCGCACGCGACGAGGCTCACCTGCGGATGCAGGAGCAGGGGATACCGTTCGAACCGTACGGGGCGGCGGTATACCACTGCGGACCCATTATCGAGGGAGACCGGGTTGTCGCCGCAGGGCCGACGACATCCGCCAGGATGAACTCTCTGTCCGACTTCCTGATCAGGCGCGGGGTGCGTGCACTGATCGGGAAGGGCGGCATGAGCAGGCATGTCGCTGAGCAGTTACGTGGGAAGGGGGTGTACCTCGCCTTCACCGGTGGGTGCGCAGCACTCGCAGCGTCCCGCATGCAACTTCGCGGCGTATATTTCGAGGACCTCGGCATGGCAGAAGCGGTATGGGAGATCTCCCTCGATCACCTCCCGCTCGTGGTCGGGATCGATGCCAGGGGAGGGGACATTTTCGATGATGTGCGCCGTGACGCACGGAGACGTTTCGTGGAGATGTTCCGGAGGAAGCAATGAAACTTGTAATCGACGAGAAGCGGTGCAAGGGGTGCAACCTCTGCACGTCCGTGTGCCCGTACCGCATATTCAAGCCCGGCAAAAAGCCGAACAAGCGGGGGATCCTGGTCCCTGAACTCGACCGGCCTGAGCGGTGCGCCAACTGCCGCCTGCAGAAACTCTACGGGCGCACGCTCTGCGGCATGTGCCAGCTGACCTGCCCGGACCAGGCGATCAGGTGGGAGGAGGAACGACCGAATGAACGACGAAAGGTGGCGATCGAATATTGACGCGGACTGAGTTCTGGCAGGGAAACATCGCGTGCGCCGAAGGTGCACTTGCGGCAGGATGCACCTTCTTCGGGGGCTATCCGATCACGCCCTCGACCGAAGTCGCGGAACATATGGCCGCGAAACTTCCGAAGCGGGGGGGGACGTTTGTCCAGATGGAGGACGAGATCGGGAGCATCGCGGCGGTGATCGGTGCCTCGTGGACCGGCGCACGGGCGATGACCTCGACGAGCGGCCCGGGCTTCTCACTCATGATGGAGAACATCGGGTTTGCGGCGATGACCGAGACCCCCTGCGTGATCGTGAACATCCAGAGGGGGGGGCCTTCGACAGGGCAGCCGACGATGGCTGCGGCCGGCGACATGATGCAGTGCCGCTTCGGGTCGCACGGGGATTACAGCGTCATCGCCCTCTGCCCGGCAAGCGTCCAGGAGATGTACGAGCTGACGGTGAAGGCGTTCAACCTCTCGGAACGCTTCCGGGTGCCGGTATTTCTCATGGCCGACGAGATCGTCGGGCACATGAGGGAACGGATCGACGTCCCGGACTCGGTGGAAAGAGTGGACCGGGTTCCCCTGGAGAAAGGCACCCTGCCGTTCTCTGCCGGGAAGACAGGGGTGCCCGGGTTCCCTGCGTTTGGAAAGGGCTACGGCGTCCATGTGACAGGGCTTACCCATGACGAGAGGGGCTATCCCTGCGCGACAAGCCCGAAACTCCATGAAGAACTCGTCCTCCGCCTCGTCAGGAAGGTCGAGGACGCCAGGCATGAGATCGCAGACTACGAGATTGTAAATCCTGACGCAGAACAGGTATTCATCAGTTACGGCGCACCGGCCCGCTCCGTCGGGCAGGTGCTCCACGACCTCGGGAATGAGAATGTCGGCCACCTCAGGTTAAAGACAGTCTGGCCGTTCCCGGAGGGCATTCTCCGGAAATTTCCGGATGCAAAGGAGTTCCTGGTCCCTGAACTCAACCTCGGGCAGATCGCCCGCGAGATCGAGCGGTACGTCGACCAGCCGGTGAAACAGCTGCCGAAACTCGGAGGAGACCTCCATACTCCTGCTGAGCTGAAGGCGGCACTCGGAGGCCTGAAATGAGTTACTTCGACTGGTTCCGCGAAGACCGTCTCCCTACGATATACTGCGCCGGGTGCGGGAACGGGACGGTGATCAACTGCACCCTCTCGGCAATCGACGAGGTCGGGTGGAAACGCGAAGAGACCGTTTTCGTCTCGGGGATCGGGTGCTCCTCCAGGGCATCCGGCTACATCGCCGCCGATTCCCTCCATACCACGCACGGGCGGGCCCTTGCGTTCGCCACCGGAGTGAAACTTGCGAACCCCGACCTGAACATCGTGGTCTTCACCGGTGACGGCGACCTTGCCGCGATCGGCGGGAACCACTTCATCCATGCGTGCCGGCGTAACATCGACCTGACGGTGGTCTGCATGAACAACCAGATCTACGGGATGACCGGAGGACAGGGCAGCCCCACCACTCCACGCGGTGCGCTCTCCACGACGACCCCTTACGGGGCCGCAGAACAGCCCTTCGACCTGGCGGAGCTCGCGATCGCGGCAGGCGCAAATTATGTCTCCCGCTGGACCTCGTACCACGTGAAGGAACTTACGAAATCCGTCCGCGCAGGTCTCGAGACGCCGGGTTTCTCGATGATCGAAGTGATGACGCAGTGTCCGACCAATTACGGGCGGAGAAACAAGTTCAAACAGGTCGCTGACCAGATCGAGTACATGAAGACGCACGCAATGCTCCGGAAAAAGTACGATACGCTCCTGGAGAAGGGAGAACCGATCCCCGAGGGTGCGATCGTCATCGGCGAGTTTGCCCGAAGGTCGAGACCGGCAATGGGGGTGCGCCGTGCGGCATGAGGTACGGTTCTCAGGGTTCGGAGGCCAGGGGATTATTCTCTCGGCCGTGATCCTGGGCAGGGCAGCGGTGATGTACGACGGTAAGTATGCCGTCCAGACTCAGGTGTACGGGCCGGAGGCACGGGGGGGCGCTTCAATGAGTGCAGTGATCATCGACGATGACCCGATCCTCTTTCCAAAGGTGATGAACCCAGATATCTTCGTGATCATGTCCCAGGAAGGGTTCGAGAAGTACGGGTCCGGGGCACCGGAATCCGCGGTGATGCTCCTCGACTCCACCCTCGTTCACTCCCGCCCCTCCTGCCGGTACATCGAGGTGCCGGCAACCAGGGAGGCAAAGGAGACCCTCGGAAGGGACATCGTCGCGAACATCGTCATGATCGGTGCACTCGTCGCGGCAACAAAGGTGGTCGGAGAGACTGCAATCGAACGGGCTATCCTCGACTCTGTCCCGAAAGGCACGGAGGCCCTCAACACGAAGGCTCTGAAACGGGGATTCGAACTGGTCGCACAGGAGAAGACAGGATGAAGCTGCTGGAATACGAAGCAAAGAAGATCCTCTCCGGGTATGGCATCCCGGTTCCTAAGGGAGTTCTCATCAGGACACCCGAAGAACTTGCCGAGAAGAGAGGAACCCTCGCTGAAAAGGTCGCCCTGAAAGCGCAGGTGGATGTCGGTGGAAGGGGAAAGGCCGGAGGAATCCTCATGGCCGATGCCGGGAACGCGGTAGCCCTTGCACGCGAGCTCTTCGGGAAAACGATAAAGGGCGTACCGGTCAGGGAAGTCCTTGCCGAAGAAAGGCTCGAGATCACGCACGAATACTATCTCTCGATCGCCGCTGACCGTTCGACAAAAGAGGCGCTCATCCTCTTTGCCGATGCCGGGGGGGTCGAGATCGAGAAGGTCGCCCGTGAACGCCCCGACGCGATCCGGAAGGCGAGCGTCCCCACGCTTATGTGCACCGTCCCGCCCTTTGCGCTGAGGGAGCTCATCGGGAGCGCCCCGAAGGAGGTCGCGGCCGTGATCAACAAACTGTACCAGGCCTTTATCGAGAAGGATGCACTTCTCGCGGAGATCAATCCTCTTGCCGTCACTCCGTCGGGGATCATGGCTGCGGATGCAAAGTTCATCGTCGACGATAATGCCCTTCGGCGCCAGGGAATTGCGGTGAACCGAGACCTGACAGAAAGGGAGCGGGAGGCCGAGAAGCACGGGTTCTCCTATGTCGAGCTTGCAGGCGAGATAGGGGTGATCGGGAATGGTGCAGGGCTCACAATGGCGACCCTCGACCTGATCGACTTCTTCGACGGGAGGGCTGCAAACTTCCTCGATGTCGGGGGTGGAGCTGACAGGGAGCGGGTGATGCACGCCGTCCGGCTCGTTTCAGCGATGCCCGGGGTGAAGGTGATCGTGGTGAACCTCCTCGGCGGCATCACGAGGTGCGACGAGGTCGCCAACGGCATCATCGCGGCCGCGATCCCCCAGAAGGTTATTGTCCGCCTGGCCGGGACGAACGAGGAAGAGGGACGGCGCCTCCTGGCCGGGAAGGGGTATCTCATGCTCGATACGATGGAACAGGCGGTCCGTGCCGCAGTGGATGCTTCTTCCGGGGGTCAGATCTCATGATCTTTGGCGACAGGAAGCTCCCCGTGATAGTATCTGGTGCGACAGGGCAGCAGGGTGCGTTCCATATCCAGCTCATGAATGAATATGCGAAGACAGTCGGCGGTCAGGGAGTTGTTGCGGGCGTCACCCCGGGAAAGGGGGGGCAGGAGGTCCACGGGGTCCCGGTCTACAACAGCATCAGGGAGGCGATGCGCGAGCACGATGCACGTGCGAGCGTTATCTTTGTCCCGGGCGGGGCCGCAGCGGATTCGATCATGGAGTCAGCAAGTGCCGGTCTCGAGCTTGCGGTCACGATCACCGAGCATGTCCCCGTCCATGACACGATGAAGGCGATCGCGTATGCGAAACTCAACGACTGCGTGGTCGTCGGTCCGAACTGCCCCGGGATCCTCTCGCCGGGAGAGGTGAAACTCGGGATCATGCCATCCGGGCTATTTTCGCGCGGGAATGTCGGCGTGATCTCCCGGAGCGGGACCTTAACGTACGAGGTGGTGGACGAACTCACCCGCGCCGGCATCGGGCAGAGCACGGTAGTCGGCATCGGCGGCGACCCGGTAATCGGGCAGACGTTTGTGGATGTGATTGCACGGTTTGAAAACGATCCGCAGACAAAAGCCGTCGT
>JAJRBP010000060.1 GCA_028679405.1 Methanoregulaceae archaeon
GAGGCCTGGAAACGAGAGGTCCATAACTGATCGTGCGCCATCCGATGTATCTGGCATATGTGCTTGCGGTCATTGGTTACTATATCCAGGTATGGAATTTCGGCACAGCACTGCTGGTGATGGCGGGGTGGGCATCCCTGTTCTGCCGCATCCGAGCAGAAGAGCGGATACTCTCTGAAGATGCCGGATGGTCTCCTTACGTTGCCTTGGTACGCTACCGCCTCCTCCCCGGTATCTGGTAGGCGACCTAGAGGCCCGGTGTGATGTTCGGTCAGAAAACGCATCATGGAAGAAGTTTATGGAAAACAGGTTAACAGATCCTCAAGACCCCTCGTCATGATCAGCCAAGAGGTTTTTGCGAGGGAAGTCGCCCTGTCTTAATGTTCGTGGATATCAATGGTATTCCATGGTATTATTCAGATAACAAACGGGACACAGGCTGCTCTAGTCCTGAGACGGAGGTTTCCTTATGAATGTTCTAGTTATTGATGTAGGCGGGACCAGCGTCAAAGTACTGGCCACCGGTCAGGAGGTTCCACGGGTGTTTCCCTCCGGACCAACTCTCACGGCCGATCAGATGGTTTCAAAGGTTAGGCACGTTGCAGAAGGGTGGAAGTATGAGGTGGTATCCATCGGCGTTCCTGCTCCGGTGGTAAATGGTCACCCCGTTGAGGAACCGCGCAACCTGGCACCAGGATGGATCCGATTTGATTATAAAAATGCGTTCAGATGTCCGGTGAAAATAATGAATGACGCGGCCATGCAGGCCCTCGGTAGTTATGAAGGCGGAAGGATGTTCTTCATAGGCTTGGGAACCGGTGTTGGGACGGCACTGATTATAGAAGGTGCAGTGCAACCGATGGAACTTGCTCATCTTCCATACAAAAATGGAACCTACGAGGCTTATCTGGGAAAAAAAGGGTTGGAGCGCCTCGGATTGAAGAGGTGGCGGAAAAATGTTTTTGACTGCGTGAGTCGTCTGACGCTAGCCCTTCAGCTTGAGGACGTGGTTATCGGAGGTGGTAATGTCCGCAAGCTGGATGATTTGCCTCCACATTGCCGCAGGGGTAATAACGACAATGCCTTTCGCGGAGGATTTCTCATGTGGGAGGAACCAGGCCACACATACCAGGCAACAATCTCGGAAGCCTGCTCCGAGTCAGTGCGACATGGATAGAGTGTCATGAATATTCAGAACTATATGCATGGCAGGAGCTTTCCTCTCGGTGCCACGCTCTACCCCGAGGGTGTGAACTTCAGTGTCTTTTCCAAGGGGAGTGAATCAGTACAATTGCTCCTTTTCGATCACGTGGACGACCCCAAACCGTCTCGGGTAGTTGAACTGGATCGATGGACCAACCGTACCTACCATTACTGGCACATGTTTTTGCCAGGCATTATTGCGGGACAACTTTACGCCTATCGCGTAAGGGGTCCCTTTGACCCGGAGCGGGGACTTCGGTTCGACCCTGACAAGGTGTTGCTCGACCCCTACGGGAGATGTGTTGCCCGACCTGCAGCTTACAGCAGGGATGCCGCTCGTAAACCGGGAAACAATGCCGCTTCCGCGATGAAAAGTGTAGTCGCTGACCTGAGTGCCTACGATTGGGGAGACGATGCCCCGTTGCGAAGGCCCTTTACCAAGACTGTTGTCTACGAGTTGCATGTGGGCGGGTTCACGCGACATCCCAACTCAGGCATCGATCCTGCCAGGAGAGGAACCTATGCAGGGTTGATTGAAAAAATACCATATTTGCAAGACCTGGGAATCAGCGCGGTGGAGCTGCTTCCTGTGTTTGCCTTTGACGAACAGGACGGTCCTCCTGGGCTGTGCAATTACTGGGGGTATTCTCCTGTCAGTTTTTTTGCCCCCCACGGAGGGTACAGTTCGAGGCGGGATCCTCTGGGTTCCCTGGATGAGTTCAGGGACATGGTCAAGGCATTGCATCACGCAGGAATTGAGGTCCTCCTGGATGTGGTTTACAATCACACTGCAGAGGGTGGTCACGATGGGCCGACCCTCTGTTTTCGCGGTTTATCCAATGAAGCATATTATATTCTCGAACCGAACAAGGTCTTTTACGCTAATTACACTGGATGCGGCAACACCCTGAATGCAAATGAGCCCATCTGTCGTCGACTGATCATCGACAGCCTCCGATACTGGGTGAGTGAGATGCACGTCGATGGCTTTCGCTTCGACCTGGCATCGATCCTTTCCCGTGACGGCAGCGGCCAACCCCTGCCGTCCCCACCTGTTCTCTGGGACATCGAGTCGGATCCCGTGCTGGCGAATGTCAAGTTGATCGCTGAGGCCTGGGATGCAGCCGGCCTCTACCAGGTCGGGAGTTTTATCGGCGAAAGCTGGAAAGAGTGGAATGGGCGGTTTCGCGACGACGTTCGCGCCTTCACAAAAGGCGACCATGGGAAAGCCGGGGCCGTTGCTCAACGTCTGCTGGGTAGTCCTGACATATATGGTTACGAGGAGCGTGAGCCCGAGCAGAGCATCAACTTCATTACGTGTCATGACGGCTTCACCCTGAATGACCTTGTGTGTTACAACGATAAACACAACGAAGCCAATGGCGAGGAGAACCGCGACGGATCGAACGGCAATTTGAGCTGGAACTGCGGTGTGGAAGGGCCTACAGGCAACCAGGAATTTGAGCGATTACGGAATAGGCAGATAAAAAATTTTCTCACCCTCACTCTCCTTTCAGTCGGTACACCCATGCTGCTTATGGGCGATGAAGTGCGACGTAGCCAGAATGGGAACAACAATGCCTACTGTCAGGACAATGAGATGAGTTGGTTTGATTGGGGCCTGGTAGCAAGGCACGCAGATATCCACCGCTTCGTGAAGCAACTCGTAGCGTTTCGTCAGAATCGGCAACTGCCGATCGGGCGACAGGACACGACGTTAAATGAACTTCTGCGCAATCAACCGGTTCAATGGCACGGCATCAAGCTCAATGCTCCCGACTGGAGCCATGAGTCTCATGTCATCTCTGCCACTGTCTCCCTTCCCGAAAACCGGATCCTGCTTAACATCATGGTCAATGCCTACTGGGAAGAGCTCGCCTTTGAGATCTCCCCGGGTGGCGATGTATATGAGCCCTGGCGCCGATGCATCGACACATCCCTGGAGTCTCCCGACGATGTATGCGACTGGTTCAATGCCCCCGAAATTGTTACTTCAACATATCAAGTACAACCAAGGTCCGTGGTGCTGCTGATCACCAGAGCCCGGGGCTCGGGAATGCTATAGCGAAGGAGGATCGCATGCCGTTTGCCAACTATTCAATTTTTTGTGAGATGCTCGATAGGGCCCGGGAGAATCATTTTGCCTATCCTGCCTTCAACGTTACCTCCCTTACGACAGCCAACGCGGTCTTGAAAGGACTTGCCGAAAGCAAAAGCGACGGGATTATTCAGGTCTCCACGGGAGGCGCTGCCTTTGCCTCGGGTTCTTCCGTCAAGGACATGGCGCTTGGCGCCATCTCGATTGCCGAACATGTCCACCGAGTTGCGGACAGGTACCCCGTTTATGTCGCCCTGAACACGGACCATTGCACTTCTGGTAACCTCGACAAATTCGTGATTCCTCTGGTGGAGGAAACAGAAAGGCGTCGTGCGGCAGGGAAACCGAACCTCTTCACTGCCCACATGTTTGATGGAAGCGCGCTTCCTCTTCAGGAGAATCTAGATATGGCAGTGAAACTCCTCGAGAGGTTCCGGAAGAGCGATCTGATCCTTGAGATCGAGGTGGGGGTTGTGGGAGGTGAGGAAGATGGCGTGAAGGCAAGTGCCTCGGCAAAACTGTACACCACCCCTGAGGATACCCTCGAAGTTGCACGTCGGCTGAACTCGATCCCTGGAGCGCGTTACCTTCTTGCAGCGACCTTCGGCAATGTTCACGGTGTCTATGCGCCCGGTCACGTTCAACTGAAGCCTTCCATCCTGAAGGAATGTCAGGATGCGGTCGTGAAAGAGTATGGTGAGTCGGCCCGCTTCTACCTGGTTTTTCACGGTGGTTCAGGGTCAGCCATTGAGGACATCCATGCAGCCCTTGATTACGGCGTCGTAAAGATGAACATCGATACGGACACGCAGTATGCCTTTTCCCGCGCAATTGCCGGACACATGTTCAAGAACTACGACGGCGCCCTCAAGGTAGACGGCGGCGTTGGAGATAAGAAGGTTTATGATCCCCGTGTGTACATGACGCTGGCCGAGTCTGCCATGGCAGAACGGGTCAAGCAGGCGGTGACAGAACTGAGGAGCCAAGGCACGACGATGATAAAGTGAGGGTTCATGGGTTACCGATGGACGACGGACGACCATCCCGCAATACGGGATTAGGACGATGGAAGAATGAAGACTGAATTGTTTTTGCGTCCCAGTGATTCCGCATCAGCGGGAGAACGAACGTCCGAGCGAAGCGAACGTCCTTCGGATATACAAAAAAAGGAGGGGGCGACCACCCATGCTGGTGACAGGCCGCAGGCCCCGGTAACAAGATCGTGAATGGGTGGATGCGTAGATGGGTAAATGGGGAAACCCCAGTTCACATGCACGGGCTACTGGAATCTTTTAGCTCGCACGGCGAGCGCGAGGAGGAGGCTCAAACAGCTTTGCTGGTTGAGGGGGCGACGCTAGCCCCGGTAATAGAAAGGTAAAGGGTAATCACAATGTCGAATAGTCTTTACATCACGAGTCTTGAAGGGCAGAGCGGTAAAAGGGTATTGGCGCTTGCTTTCATGGAACAACTGTCCGGGCGTCTCGAGAAGGTAAGTTTGTTCAGGCCGGTCGTGTCAGAGAGCGGAGGACCGGACAAGCTTATTAAACTTATGGTGGATCTCTATGATCTACGGTTCTCGCCGGAAGAGATGTACGGCGTTACAATGGAGGATGCGCAATCACTTCTCGCTGTCGGG
>JAJRBP010000109.1 GCA_028679405.1 Methanoregulaceae archaeon
GGAAGAGCAGCGGGTTCGGCCTTTATCTCGCGAGGGAGATCCTTGATATCACCGGCCTTTCCATCATCGAGACAGGAGAGCCGAACAAGGGAGCGAAGTTCGAGATATTTGCCCCCAACGGTATGTACCGGAAAACCTCATGACACCCGGAACCGGCCGGCTCGCGAAGGTCCTTTTTTCACCTGGATCAGGCAGCAGGATGAAATCCTGAAAGGTAATAATTTCCGGAACAGGGACACATGACCATTACCTGAATGAACAATTATATTCTCCAGTCAGTACAACTGTTGATCAATCCCCGGATATGCCACCTGTTCCGCATATAAGCGATGAGTCGGTCATCTCGCGCTGGATGAGTCTCGAGCTCGCGAGGATCAACACCGGGATCGTGTCCCACCGGAAAACTCTCGGGACATTGCTTGCCGAGAGCGAGCCTGCGGCGTGTACCCGCGGTGAGACTCCCCATCTTTTCGACCGGAACGTCCTCAGGCTGCTCGGTTCCCGGCTCCCGGGCCCCCTGACACGGGACCTTCGTCTCCCCATCCTTTTCTTCCTCGACACGAGGGTCCCTGACAGCTGCTACCTTGCAGAGGAGACCGCCCTGGAAGCTCTCAAGGTTTTGGGTGAACTCAGTACTATGAGACGATTCGATGCGGGAAAGGCCTGGGTGAGCAGGATGATCGTGTATTCGCTTATCCGGAAGTACCCGACCGTTATCCAGATCGCAGTGCAGTAGCCACAAACAAACCCAGGAAGAGCGGCCTTTTTTTAATTCTCATATCTTTATCATCATTCCGCTCCCATCGCACAGTGATGGAGACCGGGTTCTATTTCATTGTCCTCCTCGCTGCAGGGGCTGTTTCAGGGTTCTCGTCAGGCCTGCTTGGTCTCGGGGGCTGCTATCTCAACGTTCCCGTCCAGTACTGGGTCCTGACGTCGACCGGGTTTGACCCTACGATCTCCACCCGCATCGCATTCGGGACAAGCCTCGCCATCGCACTCCTGATCTCGATGATCAACACGATCGAGCACCATAAAAGGAACGAGGTTTTCTGGGAGGCTGCAATTCCGATCGGTATCGCCGGCATTGCCGGATCTCTTATAGGGGGAACGGTTGCAGCATTGCTCCCCGGCGGGATACTCAGGACACTCTTTGCCGTTGTCCTCCTCGTCGCGGCGGTGCGGATGCTCATCCCGATGAAAGAGTGCCGCACTGCGACAAATACCCAGGGAAAAGCCGTTTTTGTTGCAACCGGGCTCTTCCTCGGGATCGTTTCAGGTCTTGTGGGAATAGCAGGCGGGATTATTATTGTCCCCATCCTCGTCTGCCTCCTTCGGTTTCCCATGCACCAGGCTGCAGGCACCTCTTCAGCCTGCATCATCTTCACCTCGGCCGGCGGAGTCGTTGCGTACCTGCTGAACGGAATGATGGTCTCCGATCTTCCTCCTCTTTCGATAGGATACATAAACCTCCTCCAGTGGTCTGCCATCGCGTTCACCACGATCCCGTTCACTCTTGCGGGGATACATTACGCGTACCGGCTTCCGGCCAGGAAACTCTCTGTCGTCTTTGCCTTCCTGCTCATCGCCATATCGGTCTATATGTTCGGGGCATTGCCCTGAACCCTTCGGCCCGGATATGCGGCAGGTCAGCGGATTTATCACGTAAATCCGGCCCGGATTCTGCGCTCCGGATCTTTTTGCCTGCACTCCGGACAATGGCGGTCCGGGCCGTGCCGACAGGAGCATCCCGAAGGAAACCCAATAAAACCGATTATAATCAGCTAAATTTTAAAACAAATGAATATAATTAGTTCTAATTTTCCAGCCACTTTGGAGGGCCTTAGGCGGAAAAGGATGGTACCAATGGTGACGCTTACCCAAAGAAGAGTGAATTCACCTCCGATGTATCCACTCCCTTTATATAGGAGAAGACGTAACAGAAGTCTAGGTGCACCGGTTCCGCAGGCACGCTACCTGAAATAACGCCTTTCGATCAAGGTGGCATGAATAGAGGCGCTACGACAGGCAACCTATTGCGGGGCGGTGATCGGTACACCCAACTCTGATACGACACGTACCTAAAAAAACTATCGTATTTTATCATTCCGGAAAGATTGCCTGTACGTCCCGTAAACTGATTTTAATCATGTTATTCACCAATTCGGGAAGTAAACAGGAGGAGATTTTCCCGGCCGGGACGATGGGAGCCGGAAAACCGGATATGTCATGAAAATCCCCGGGGCAGAAGCAGAAATCTGACCGGTAATTCCTCAGTTTTATCCCTGCATTATCGCAAATCCCTGATTTTCCATGCATTTTCGGGTATTCCGCTTCCAAAAGATCTGCCAGCCGCCCGGATCCCGGAAAGACGGGGATTCCGGCCCATGAAATCACATCCGGGCAGGCGGGAGGACTCCCGGCCGTGCACATTCCGCATGGGCATGACGCGGACGGGTACCCACTGGCCGGGAAGGTTATTCCCCGTATCGTCCCCCAAGTCTCCCGGGAGGTATGCGTCACGACCTGATCCTGAATTGATGCAAGGCTGAAGAAGATCTTTTGCGGGTGGCACATTTATTCCAGTGGGCACGTCACTCTTCACGGGCGGGTTTCGCGTATCGTATCGCCGGTCCCTTTTATTCAATACTTATCCGGGATCAGTCCTTCCATCCTTGCTCCGGACAGAAGGGAATATACCTCTTCATCAGTAAGGTCATGCCACTCCCGGTAAGCGGAGGCGACGGCAAAGGAAGATCCGCTCCTTATATTCAGGCACACGATACGATCGCACAGTGGTGCAATCTTCCTGACGGCTGAATCCGAAGCCGTCGGCACGGCGACAATCACCTCTGCCGGTCTCATCCTTCTGGTCGCCCGGATCGCTGCCATCATGGTATATCCGGAGGCAAGGCCGTCGTCGGTAAGCAGGACAGCCCCGCCCGCGAACAGGGAGCCGGCAGGCTCACCGCCGAACTTCCGGACCCTCTCCCGGACATTGCCGAGGGTTTTCTCTATCGCTGCGTCGATCTCCCTGTCCGTCAGGTGAAGATAAGGGAGCATCTCGTCGTTCATACAGACCTGTTCGTCCCAGCCGATCGCCCCGAAGCCTGCCTCAGGGTTCCAGGGGATGGCGATCTTCCTGACCACGCTTATCACGAGCGGGGCTCCGGTCTCCCTGGCGACGCCGATCCCTACTGGCACTCCTCCTGCAGGGATCGCGGCCACCACCGGCCGGCGGAGGCCTATCAGTCCCTTCACGAACTCTCCAAGCCTCCTCCCTGCCTCATGTCGATCGAGGAATACCTGTTCCCTGTTACGAAGACGCGGGTCGTCGGTCACGGTTCCCATGAGATTACACTCCATGGGGTTTCCATAAAAAAGGATCTCCCCGGACCATATCACATTTTTTCGGATTTCGCGAGGATCCGATACATTTTTTCATATCGGACGAATTATGTAATCCTGTATGTCTCAGCTCGTGTCGGCCATCCTTGCAGGAGGGACAGGGACCCGCCTCTGGCCGTTATCCCGTACGTACTACCCGAAACAATTCTTAAAGCTCGATAAGAACTCCCTTTTTCAGGAGACCTACCTCCGGGCGAGAAAACTTTCAGGACCAGATCGCATCCTTGTGGTAACAAACGAGGTCCACCAGTACCTTGTGAAGAACCAGATAGAGGAACTCGGGTACTCGCTCGAGGACGACCAGGTACTCAGGGAACCGGTCGGCAAGAACACCCTCCCGGCGGTGACCTGGGCAATGACCGTGGCGAAAACGAGATTCGGCAATTGTTCGGTTGCCGTTTTCCCAAGCGACCACTATCTTGAGGACCGGGCCCTCGAGGAGATCTCGGGTGCCGGGGCGATCACCGGGGAGTACCTTGTCACGTTCGGCGTCGTCCCCACGCACCCGCACACCGGTTACGGGTATATTGCACGGGGCGAACCGCTTCAGGTCGGGTCCAGGGTCCTTGAATTCAGGGAGAAACCAGACGCCGGCACGGCGGCCGAATATATCAGGAAAGGATACCTCTGGAACAGCGGAGTCTTCCTCTTCTCAACGGAAGTGTTCTTTTCCGAACTCTCCAGGTTCCAGCCAAAGACATTCGCCGCGTTCCAGCAGCAGGAGATCGATTACCCCTCTCTCGAATCGATATCAGTCGATTACGGGCTCCTGGAGCGGTCAGGCAGGGTGGCCGTCGTCCCGCTGTCATCAGAATGGACGGACCTGGGGACATTCCGGGCGTGGTATGAATTCCGCGAGCATGACGCCCAGGGAAATACAGGGGATGCGGAGTACGTGGACTCCATGAACAACCTCGTGTATGCGCCCGATAAGAAGACTGCACTGATAGGGGTCTCGGACATCGTCGTCGCCGACACGGGGGATGCACTCCTC
>JAJRBP010000250.1 GCA_028679405.1 Methanoregulaceae archaeon
CAGACGATCTTTGCCCCTCTTCCGATCGCCTCCTCCGCAAGCCGCCCCGCACGTTCAAGGTTCTCCTGCGGGTCATTCCCGACCGCAAGCTGGATGAGCCCGATAGTCGTGCAACCTTCCATTATTCCGTGAAACCTCTTCCTCATGTACCTCCCCTGATGAGGAGAAATCATCTCCCATTTCAATTTACCACCGACCTGATACCCAATCCTGCCGCATCTCCGGCAAGATTTTCGCAATATTTCATGGTCGCCGGACGAATGTCAGGAATCCCCCTGTATCGGGCCGATTCTGCCATTGACCTCTTCGAACCGTGCAACGGCCCCCGGCGCCCCGAGCAGGAGCCGGCGGATGGTATTCCGGAGGCCTGGAGACTTCACAGGGTCCAGCTCCCTGAGGAAAGTCACGAGGATCCCGACGAGGGGGACCTGGTGGCGTTCCTCCATTAGGTCGATGGCATCGAAGGACTGGAGGACCTCCACGGTGGAGAATTCGTTGACCGAAGCCAGCTTGCGGAGGATAGCCAGGAGAAGCGTCCTCCCTTCACTGGTCTCGAGAGATACCTTCCTGTTCCTGGCGAACCTGAGGTAAAGGGCCCTCTGGTCGTTCGCCTGGTCGATCCGAAACGCTGCCGACCGTTCTGCCCTATGGACGATATCGATCGCATCATCGCCGCTCGCCCCCCCGCACGCAGAAAGGAAACCCTCCCATGCCACGAGATCGCGGCTTGCCCGGGATGCGAAAGAGCCCATGACCGGAATCTTGTCAGGGGCGCTGCTGTCGAGGTAAAGGGCGAACGCGGTGTTCCGGTCGGTCGCCGATCCGGGTTCTGCGATCTGCCTTCGCAGGAGTTCGTGGATTTCAGGGGTATTGGTTCTTGCGAGCAGCGCGAGTGCGGCATTCTTCAGCTGGCGGTCCTTTATCGCCTTTATTCTCTCCTCCATCCGGAATTCCGGTTGTCCTGATCCAGGGAACGAATTGTAGAGTGAGAGCAGGCGGTCGTGATATTGAGCGGCAATCGCCCGGAGGATCTTCTCCCTGGCCTTATAGAGTGCCCCGTACAGGTGTGTGTAACGCTCGTCGGAGACTGATTCGAAGATTGTGAGAAACTGCGCTCCGGCCTCTTCAAGCAGGTCGTGATCTGAGAGGAGGCTCCCGAACAGGTCGACCGCGACCCCGGATACGGGGGTATCCGGATTGGAGAGGAGGCGGATTTTCTCGCGGTCCATGAATGCGGAGAACGCAGTAAACCTCCCGATTACGTCGCGGTCCGATCTCGCCTGGAGAAGAAGTTCTTCATCGGGCGCATCGTAAAGGACCTTCCCGTAGAAGGAAAAGCCCCTGTTGAGGGAGAGGAACGCGGGTCTTTTCCCGGCAGGCAGGCGGACGGTTTCAGTCTCTTCCGAAATGACAAGAATGCGGTCGAGGATATCATTCCCGGACTCATCCACGAGGCCGATGCGGAACGGGAACGTCCAGGGGCGTCCTTCGTGAAAGCCGGACTGGGTCAGCGAGAGAGTCAGCGTCCCGATGTTCTCATCATATTCCGGCCGGACCCTCACGACAGGATACCCGGTCCGTTTCAACCAGGTCTGTGCCATATCAGCGAATGCCCTGCCGGTGACCTCCTCCATCGCCCGGATCCAGTCTGAAGTTGTCGCGTTCCCATGACGGTGCCTGGAATAGTACAGTCCGAGTCCCCTCATGAAGGATTCACGACCGGCCATGGTCGCGATCATCCGGACGAACTCCGGCCCTTTCACGTAGGTGATGCCGGTGATCAGGTCGTTCGGGTCGTTGAAACCATCAGGTACGATTGGGAGGGAAGCGGCCCCCGCATCGAGCGACAGCACCCCTTCAGCCGGGGCAAGGAGACCGAGGACCGTGCCCAGGCGGTTGTAGGACTCTCCGAAGAGTGTTCCGTGATATTCCTGCTCGATGTATACCGTCACCGCCTCGTTCAGCCATAGCTCGAACGGCGAGGCCCCGGTGACCTCGGACCCGTTGAGGTTGTGATAGAATTCGTGTACCTTTACATCCACCATGTACTCGAAAGCCCGGTCGGTCATCTCCGGGAACGGCATGATCCTGTTGGTCGAGATCGTGGTGTTCCCCACGTTCTCCATCCCCCCGAAGTTGGAATTCTGCATCCCGATCTCCCGGTAGACGGTGCCGGTATAGGTATACCCCGTGCGGATGGTCCTGACGAGTGTCTTCAGGCGTTCCCTGATACCGGCAAGGATCTCAGGGCCGGCGCCTTCAGCCTTCCGGCGGTCACGTTCCCGCACGAGCGCCAGGACTTCCTGCCGTGTCCTTAAATCATCGTACGCTTCAGGACCGGTGAACAGGTGGACCCACAACACCCCTTCAGAGAGGATATCGAGAGCTTCGCCTCCGATCGCCGGATCGGATCCCGGCGGAACAAGGAGTTCGAGCTGAAACGTGTTCCCGTCCGGATATTCGAACTCCCTGGAGAACGTAGTGTAGGTACCGCAGCATAGGAAGAAGAGGTAGGGAGCCATCGGGGTCAGCGTGTTTGCATATCTTATGCTGACTCTTCCCGGTCCTGCAGGGCGGCGTGGTTCGATCACGTCGCCGTTCGAGATCAGGTTCGTGTACCGCTCATCGGCGATGATCGTTGTCGTATACGTGCACTTGGCGGTCATGTCATCAATACAAGGAACGAGCCTCTGGAACCCCCACTGCTGGCACTGGGTGATCTGCTGGGGCGGGGCACCGGGGGGGGTTTCGTCCAGGTACAGTCCCTCGAGCGTGGTACGGGAGGGTCTGCAGGTCGTTTCAGTAATCACGGTAAACCTTGTACCGGGCGGTACAGGTTCCGCAAACGTCAGTACGAGTATGCTCCGTTCCCTTGAATATTCCCAGGACACGGCCCGCCCCGTACACGCAACCGCGAGAATTTCAAGGTCCTTCGCATTAAGTTCGAGCGCCGCAAGCGGCCGATCCTTCGACTCGGCGAAAAGGTTGGAACTGACCCTGGTCTCGTTATCGAAAACCTCGAAGACCAGGTCCATGTGGATGACCTTTACCGGGATCTCCCCGAAATCAGAGGGATAATAATGAAAAAGACGTTGCATTCGTACCTCAGGGAGGCGTCAGTTTGGGTTCACGGTTTAATAAGTTTTCCGGCCGGTTTCCAGCCCTGGCCCTGATCGTCTGACCCTCCCAATAAGTCTCTCTTCCAGCCGGTCTCGATCGTCTGACCTTACCTATAAGTCTCCTGCAGGCTATTGGTGATCAATGTCCACGCAATCTTTCCATACCGGGATCCGATCACCCATGCGCCTCATCGCCTCGATAGCCCTTTGCGGCCTCGCAGCAGCACTCGGTTCCCTGGTTACCATTACCGGTCCCGGTTCCTGGTACATTCAGATCGCGAAACCGTTCTTCACCCCGCCGGGATGGGTCTTCGGACCGGTATGGACGACCCTGTATATCCTCATGGCGATTGCCCTCTACCTTGTCTGGATGGAAGGATTCGACCGAAAGGATGTGCGCATCGCCATATCCCTGTTTCTCGTCCAGCTCGTTTTGAATGTCCTCTGGTCGTACCTTTTCTTCGGGATGCAGTCTCCGCTGCTTGGGTTCATCGAGATCGTCATCCTGTGGATCGCTATTCTCGTGACTATTATTGCATTCTGGCGGATACGACGCCTTGCAGCGATTCTCCTCATCCCCTATCTCTGCTGGGTCACCATTGCGACGGCACTCACCTGGTCAATTTTCGTGCTGAACTGACCGGGTGGCCGGGTTTTCTCATCAGGATGAAGGATCAGTCTGCCAATTTCCCCGGGTCTCATTTTTCCATCCTGGAAGGAAAATCCTCACCTGGAAAGTCAGATTTTTTTGAGCTCCTGATAATCTGATGTTCTCGAAAGGTTTTTACCCCGCCGTGACGTGAAATTCACCATGGCAGATATCGAATTAATTGCACAAAAAAGGGCGTTTCCAAGCCGGGGAAGGGCCCGAATCCATTCTGATACTCTTACGGCACTCGGTATCGGGGAGGGCACGGCGGTGGAGATCAGCCCTGTGGGGGTTGAACACTGGATTACCGTCAGTGTTTTTGCCGATTCTCTCGTAGAGAGGGGCGCGGTGCGGCTGAGTGAGGAAGATCTCGGGGCTCTCGGGTCGGGCGAGGGAACGAGACTCAGGGTAAGAACGAAGGGTCCGATAACCAGCCAGATCAAGGCGTCCGCCCGGGATGCAGCGTCTGCCGTCTCGTCCGGACTTGGAAAGGCGGGCGAATCCCTCAAAGGTGCTTCGGCTGATTCGGTTACAAAAGGAGCAAAGGAGGCAGCGGCCGGGATCGAAGCCGGCTTTGGAAGGGCAGGAGAATCGATGAGCGAATCCGCCGGATCGATTGCCAGGAGTGCGAAGGGGACTGCGGCGGATGCCGGGGCACGCCTCGGGAAGGCAGGGGAATCGATCGGAGCCATATTTGCGCAGGCTGTCGAGCAGGCAAAGAAAAAGCTTCGCCCCGCAGACGCCCAGGTCCTTGATAAGACCCTGAAGGCGAACGAGGGAGAGGTCAGGGCGGTTACCGTTCCCGCAGGCATCGCGGTACGTCCGCTGAGCGCGGTCAGTCTTCCCCGCGGGGTGGTCCTCGCGGCAGTCCAGCGCGGCGATGCGATCCAGACGACCGAACCCACCTTTCTCCTCGTGAGCGGGGATATTGTCTATCTCGTGGGGGAGAGCAGACTCCTCGACGAAGCCGCCAGGGTAATCGGAGGATGAGATGGATATCTTCGGTGTGACGATCCCGGATCTCTGGGTTCTCTTTCTCATCGTGATCATCGGCACGGTCCTGATAATCGTGATCGGGATCTGGGCGATACACCAGAGCCGTGGGAGCGTGCGTAAGATGGAGATCGAGGTCGAGAAGCAGAAACTCGACCTCCTTGCAAAAGACCTGGATACCAGGGCAAAAGAGCACCCGTTCACCAGGCTCTCCCCCGAACAGATCCAGCAGGTACGTACCGTTGAGGACGAGAATGAACTGCTCGAACTGAACAACTACCACAAGGAGAAGATCATCGAGGCGAGGCTCCGGAAACTCGAGAACATGGTGCGCCGGTCCAAGCTCGAACGGATGCTCCTCAAGCTTGATATCGAAGAGAAAAAGGTGAAATAATGTCCGAATATGCAGAAGGCACAGTTAACAAGCCGTTCTGGAAGGAGATGCCCGATGTCGCAGGATATGTAGGGAGGAAGCTTCCGACGCTGGACCGGTCCCTTGATTCGTACCTCGACCGGAATTTCGAAGCGATCATCGAGGAATGGGGGCTCCTTCGGGAAGACGATATTATAGAACTCGAGCGCAGGCTTGACCGGATCACTGAAGACGTCACCAGGCTGTCGACCGGAAAGACTGCTCTTGCGGACAGGGCTGAACGCCTCGCGATCATGATCTCCGGACTCGAGGAGGTGGCCGGCAGATGATGAACAGATACATGGGTGCCTATCTCGACCGGAGGATGAAGTACCTGATCGAGGAGTGGCAGCTTGCGACCAGGAACGATGTGTCTGATTTTACCGGGCGGATGAACAGGCTTTCCGACGAGATCGACCGGCTTACCGGGGTCGAGGCGACGGTCTCAGCGAAACTGGCTTCACTTGAAGCCCGGGCAAAGCGGCTGGAGGCGAAGGCCCGATGACCCCGCTCGAAGCAGTCCTCGTCATCCTGCTGGTGGCAGTCGGACTTGTCGCGATCTACTACTTCTTCAGGGGAGCGAAGGGTGACATATCGCTGACGAGCCCGGTTGAGAGCAGGGTGGACGAGTACCTTGACCGGCGGTTCGAGTCCCTGGTGACTGAGTGGGCCCTGGTACGGACGCCGCAGGTGAACCGGTTCAAGGAAGAGCATGAGTCCGAACTTGCGAAGAACGAAGCGATAGTGTCTGATCTGAATGGTTTCGAGAGAGAGATATCTGCGACCCTCAACCGGCTGGAGGAGCGGCTTGACGCTCTGGAGAAGGAACTGGTCGAGACCGGCCAGTCCTGACCCTGTAAAACGCCCCAGCCTTTACCAGGCGCTCAGGAAAGAGATCCCTGCGATTCGGCAGCAGGGAGAGCCCCCGGCAAAGGATCCGGCCAGTTTCGGGAGGTACCGGTGCGACCTCTGCAACGCGTCCTTCCCCCTGCAGGAGCTTCGCCAATGCGTAATCTGCGGCCGCTGGGCGGATGACAACTGCTGGACGCCGGGGTACTATGTCTGCAACTCATGCCACGGAATTATCCAGCTCCACCAGAAGTAGGGAGAGACAGGTTCTGTTTTTATAAGATAGTTCACTCAATAAACTATTATATTTGTAAACCATATACGGAAAATAATAGTTATCAGAAAACAAGTGAGCACGATCCCTTCCGCAACCTGAGCGATTCGCTCCTTTGCACCAGGGAAGAAGACCTTATGCAGGACGGAGGAATTCCTTTCGTGCCGGACACAGGAGTACAGATGAAAATAACCAGGTGCATTCCAGGAAATAAACTCATTTCCACCATCGCAGTATATCTGCTGCTCTTCTGTTCCCTTGCAGGGATCCTGGCAGGGCCGGTATCAGCGGGAGAACGATTTGTGAGTGGAAGCCCGGACCTCTCGGCTGCGGTACAGGGAGTGAACGAGTTCTCCCCAGGTCAGGATGCAACTATTCCGGTGAGCATCCAGAATTCCGGGTTGATAACGTACGAATACTCGCTGCCCGGAATCCTCACCCGGATCGATCTGCCGAATACTGCAAAACTGATGGTCGTCACTCTCGATCCCGGTTCTGCACCGATCACGGTCAAATCCGATCCGCAGATGGTCGGGGATCTCGCAGGCGGAGGTCGTATGACCGTCAGTTTCAGGGCAAAGATCGATCCCGATGCGGAGGCAGGTACCTATATCCTGCCCCTCCGGGTCAGGTATACGTACCTCCGCGAGGCCGACCAGTATGCGACCGATGTCATCCAGTACTTCTACAAGGACGAGGAGGTAATTCTCGGGCTCCCGGTGCACATCAGGCCGGAGATCGTCCTCGAGGTGACATCTGTCGGGACCGAGCATGTCAATGTCGGAACCGAAGGATATGCAAGGATAGAACTCAAAAATATCGGGAACGAGAATGGCCGGGATACCGTTGCCACTCTGTCAAAAGCGGGAAACAGCCCTGTTACGCCAACTGCCGGCAGCGTGTATATCGGAGATTTTCCCACCGGGAGTGCGGTTCCGCTCGAGTACAGGGTCTCGGTTTCGAAAGATGCCGAAGCGTTCACTTATCCCATGAACATATCGGTCACGTACAAGAACCTGGACGGTGACTTCGTGACCTCGACACCGGTAACGATCGGGATTCCGGTCGACAGGAAGATCGATTTCTCCGTCGTCTCCTCCCCTGAGGGGATCACCCCCGGAAGCAGGACGGTCTGGGAGGTGGTGTACCGGAATACCGGGGATGCCCCGGTACATGCGGCCGAGGCGAGGATCATCACCGTCGATCCGTTCACTACTGATGACGATTCCTCGTACCTGGGAGATATCCCCCCTGGAGAGACCGGGATCGCACGCTTCGAGATAACTGTTGACTCGTCGGCAGTAGTGAAAGATTACGGGCTCGATTCCGAGATACGATACAGGGATGCCCTCGATAACGACCAGATCTCAGACCGGATCAAGGTTCCGGTGCACGTGACAGATGTCACCGGTATCTGGGCAATTCTTGGAAATCCTTATATCTTAACCTTGATCGGGCTGATCGTGGCCGGTGCAGGATACTTTGTTCTTTCCCGCCGCAGGAAGAAGCGGTCGTGATCCTGTATGTATCCCCGCGGAAAATCCGGAGATAAGGTTAGAGGAGAATGTCCCAGGAGTGCGACTCGCGGCCGGGTCGTGAGGAGGTCCTCCCATGGCTTCTGAGGACCCTCTTGACCCCATTGCCAGGGACCTCATCCAGACCCTCTCACGAGTACCTCGTATCGTCCAGCACAAGCTCCAGTCGAGAGGGATATCAGGGATGCAGGCGGCTGAACTCAGAGTCCTCGGAGTTCTTTCGGGGCATGGGAGCCTCCCCATCTCAGAGATCGGAAAGCGTCTCTTTATCTCGAAACCGTACATGACGCGCCTCATCGACCACCTGGAATCCGGGACCTTCGTGGAACGGATACCAGATACCCGCGACCGCAGGGTGATCAACGTCCTCATCACGAAGGCAGGCATGGAACACCTGCGCTCCTTCCACGAACTTTTCAGGGATGATATCAGGGCAGTCCTTTCAGGCATGGAGAAAACTGAACTCCATAAGATTACCGACTCCATCGAGAACATCCGCAGGATCCTCGACAGGATTGACGGGCTGTGACCATGGGAACGAACGACGGTATATCTCCGGAGTTCTCCAGGGGAGAAAAAGACGTTCCGGACCCCTCGCTCGGCATTCCTGCCGATGCTGCAGAGGATGTGATCATCAGTATCGACCACATCACGAAGGTCTTTTCCAACCACCAGACCGTGACCGCGGTCAGCGACGTTTCTTTCAATGTGCGGCGCGGAGAAATTTTCGGGCTCCTCGGCCCCAACGGCGCAGGGAAAAGCACGCTCATCCGCATCCTCACCACCCTGATGAAACCCACCTCCGGGACTGCACATGTCGGTTCATTCAGGATTATCGAGGATGATGAGAAGGTGAGGGGGATTATCGGGGTTTGTCCGCAGAACAGTACGCTGGACCTCGAACTTACCGCGTACGACAACCTCGATTTCTACGGGCGACTGCTCGATGTCGACGAGGATCTCCTTGACAAGAGGATCTGGGAGCTCCTCGGGATGGCTGGTCTTTCGGATCGCGCCTATGCGACGGCCGGTACATTCTCCGGAGGTATGAGGCGCAAACTGGAAATTGTGAGGGCGTTCCTGCACCATCCGCTGATCCTCTTCCTCGACGAGCCGACCATCGGGTTGGATCCCGATGCCAGACGGGAGGTCTGGCGCCAGATATCGCTGCTGAACACCGAACAGACGACGATTATCCTCACCACTCACTACATGGACGAGGCCGAGAAACTCTGCGACCGCATCGCATTCATGGACAGGGGCCGCCTCATCACACTCGACACACCGGAGAACCTCAAAAAAGCGATGCCTGGAGGGGACCTGCTCGAGATCGGTATCGACGGGCCGGCCGGCCCGGCCCTCCCCCTGCTGCAGCGGTACACTTCGATCAACAGGGTCGAGGTGAAGGACAGCCTGCTCGTGATCTCTTCCAACCAGGGAAACAGCGTTCTCCCCCAGATCCTCAATGACCTGGAGAGTCTTTCCATGCGTGTCACCTCCATCTCCATAAGGTCTCCATCCCTCGAGGACGTATTCATCTATCTCACCGGAAAGGGACTGGAGGAGTCCGTTCCAGGGGAGATCCGGGCGAAAGGGGGCCATTAGTGATGCTTCGGGGAGCAGTTGCGATATTCAGGAGGGACTTTAAAAAATTTCTCAGCACTCCTTTCGTCCTGTTCATGACGCTCTTCTTTCCCCTGATGTACCTCATCGTGTTCGGGAATGCGATCGGTGGATCGATCACCGGCATACCGCTTGGAGTGGTGCAGGAAGATCCCTACGTAAATACGACCCAGATCTTCGACTCGGGGGTGGCAGCCCTCCAGGATTTCCACCAGTCCGACAAGCCGGCCCAGTTCAGGGTGATACTATTCACGTCCGAGGAGAGTGCACGGCGGGCGCTGACCGGGGGAGAGATCATGGGATACGTGGTCTTCCCTTCCGACGTCTCCCCCGGCAGGGACGTACGACTCTATGTCGACAGTTCGGAGTACACCATACCTGCCCTTATCCAGTCGGGAGTCGCGGCAGTCCTCGCGCGGACCGGCGGAGGCCACCGCCTCTACGTGGACAATATCTACGGGACCATCGATTATCTCCCGTTCTTCGGTGTGGGAGTGATCGTGATGGCGATCTTCATGACGACCATGATGGGAGGGGGGATCGCACTCATCCGGGACCGGGAGATGGGTATCATCGAGGGATACCTTGTCACGCCGGTGAAAAGATCGAGCATAATCCTGGGAATGATCGGAAGCGGGACCCTCCGCGCGTTTCTCGCGGGATTCATCATCTTTATCGTGGATATCCTCGTCGCCGGAGTGGTCATCAGGACGACCGGCAACTTCCTGCTCGTGCTTCTCGTGCTTTTCATGACCAGCATCGGTGTTACCAGTATTGTCATCGCACTCTCCTCGCGTTTCACCACCCAGCAGGAGTATGCATCCTCGGTGGCTTTCTTAAACCTGCTCCTCTTCATGACGAGCGGGGCGTTCTACCCCATAATCGGGATGCCGTACTGGCTTCGCTGGATTACCGTGATCAATCCGGAGGCCTATGCGATCCATGCACTCAGGAGCATCATCCTCCGCGGCCAGGGGATCGGGGTGATCGGAGGGGACCTGATAGCTCTCGCGGTCTTCTCAGCAGGAGCCATAATCCTTGGAATCGTCACCTACCGGAGATCTCTCGAATGAGCAACGGTCCACCCGATACCTTTTCTTACAGTGCCCGTCCATGAACTGGATGGATGAATTCTATCGGGGATGAACTGCCGGTCGCAGAAAAGCTACGGACAAGCATCAGGGAGATGATGCCGGGTATAATCGCGGACCTCGGCGATCTCATCAGGATCCCGTCGGTTGCGTTTCCCGGGTTCCCCCCCGGGCCTGTGCTGGGTATGGCCAGGGCAACGGAAGATCTGCTGAAAAGATATGGTCTTCCGGATGCCAGGTTAATCACGATACCGGGCGGATATCCCGCGGTCTTTGCAGAAGTCCAGGCCCCGCCCGGCGCCCCCACGGTGACCCTCTATGCACACTACGACGTGCAGCCGGCAGGAGATCCTTTGGGGTGGAAAAGCGACCCGTTTACTCCGGTGGTACGGGATGGCCGACTCTATGGCAGGGGATCTTCGGACAACAAGGCTGGTATCCTTGTCAATGCCGCGGCCATCCTGGCCCTTTCCGGAGATCTGCGGGTAGGGGTGAAGCTCATAATCGAAGGAGAGGAGGAGACGGACAGTCACCTCGATAGTTTTGTCCTGGCCAACCCGGACCTTTTCAGGTGCGACCTGTTCGTGGTCGCAGACATGGGCAACCTGACCCCGGGAAGCCCGGCAATAACCACGTCGCTGCGGGGGGTGTGCGCATGCACGGTTCGTGTCCGGACGCTCGATCATCCGGTCCATTCGGGCGCATTCGGGGGACCTTCACCAGACGCCCTCATCGCGCTCGTAAGAATTCTTGCGACCCTCCATGATGCAGCGGGGGATCCCGCGGTGCCAGGTCTGAAAGGATCTCAATGGAGGGGGGAGGAGTTCCCGGAAGACCTCTTCAGGGATACCGCCGGCATGCTGGACGGAGTAGACCTGATCGGTACCGGCACGATCGCGTCACGCCTCTGGACCGGTCCTTCAGTAAACGTGATCGGGCTGGACGCCCCCGGTACCGCAACGGCCGCAAATATTCTCATCCCCCAGGCGGCTGCCCGGATAAGCATGCGGATAGCGCCCGGCGCCGATCCCGCCGCTGAGATGAAGAAGCTGGCTGATCACCTGCTGGCTGTCGCACCATGGCATGTAAAAGTTGAGATCGGGGAGATCAGGCTCTTTCCCGGGTTCGAATGTAAAACCGGGGGAACAGGATATAAACTGGCCAGGATGGCGATGGAAACTGCATTCGGGAAGCCGGTCCATGAGATCGGGGGAGGCGGGTCGATCCCGCTTGTCAATACCCTTGCAAAAGCTGTCCCAGGGGCGGAATTCATTCTCTGGGGATGCGCAGATCTCTACTCGAATGCACATGGAACCGACGAGAGCGTTGAGATCGGGGAGATCGAGCGCATGATCCTGGCAGAGGCGCTCCTGCTCGCATCCCTTGGATCCTGATGCACAGGTATCTTTTCTTTGGTTCCCCTTTTTCAATGTTAAGTAAGCTTTAGAAATAAAAAAGTTTATATTACAAAATGTAAAATAAATTTTACAAGGTATCGGGCCGGAGCCGGCCCGGTACCTGTTCACAGAACCCCCCATCAAGTCTTCATTCGAGGCTGATCCTCTAAAAAGAGGATCAGCACATCTTGCAGGAGAAGAAAAAATGAAACGATTTCATCTGACCGGATCGGCGATCATCGCTGTGTCGGTGCTGATCGCCCTTTCCGGGTGTGCAGTGGCTGATATCCCTGTCAATGCAACTCCGGAAACGCAGGGAATCACCGTCACCACGAACATCAACTGTCAGGGGACAGTGATGGCAAGCGATTCGCTCACCTGGCAGCAGAGCAGCGACGCCCTCAATTCACCACCCCTTGAGGCGTCCACAGTCGAATCGGACGGCACTGTGACCGGATCAGGAGAGGTCCAGTACACGGCCGGGTACACCGAGAACACCATGGCAGTCGAAGGCGTGACCAGTTATACGAAGACCACCTCGCTCGACAGTGCCAACAAGATCGCTGACAAGAACAACATTGCAGCGAACAAGATCGTCACGTTCATCGCGGCGAGCGAACAGGGCCGCATGGTCTCGACCGAGGACATCCTCGTCGACGGCGCAGGTGCAGCCACCTCGTCGGGTGATAATATCCTCTGCCCGTTCGGAAGCACGGACAGCGGTACATTCCCGCCGTTCTGTAATATTGTCCAGACCGGAAGCTCGGTCGATCTCACGCTTGGGTCGGTCTCGACCTCGGCAAGCGAGCGCTTCGTCTCGGACACCGCCGATGTGCCAATCTCACAGGCATACTCGATCAGCGTCAAAGGAGTGTCCACATCGGATGGAACAGTCGACGCGATCGGTTCGGCAAGTGCGTACATGAAGGCCCACCTTCAGGACGGGCGGACCCTTAACACCTCTGCGGATGAGGGCGGTATCAGCTATTCACAGGTAAAAGCTGAGGATATCAGTTATTCGAACTCGGTAAGCGCGAGCGGCATCATCGCTGCGTTCAGCCAGTCGTACACCTATCAGTCCGGTATCCGCAGGGTATAAGGAGGACCCCGGGGAATTTCCCCGGATTTTCCTTTCACAAATGTCTGTACCCGGCTCTTTTCCGGGATGCCCGGTCCGCCTCGTACTCATGCCTGCTTCCCGGAAAAAGACTTTAAATCCGAAATGACGATTGAAAGGAGTTCCCGGATCTTTTCTATGATAAATGCCCCCGCCACCGTGCATGGACCATGAGAAACCCTTTTAATGATAAACGATATTCATGCGAAAGGTGATTTTCACGAGAGAGAGGGTTATCTTCGCGCTCCTGATCGCATCGCTTGTGGTAAATGCCACGCTCCTTGCCGCACTCGGATTTCCAGAACACATATCCCCAATCTCTTCAACCGGAACATCAGGGACATCGGAACTGACCGGGCAGGCATCGGGACAGGCCTGTCAGAACTGTGCCGACCTGCTTGAATTCTACCGTTCAAAGCTGAACGGGACGACGCTGGCTACTTCGGGAGGCACCCCCGGTCTTTACGGGTTTGCGGCGATCCAGGCCCCTGCGGTGATGACATCTGTCAGCTATGTGAGACGCGGCCCGTTCATCTACCGGCAGACGACGCAGAACGGGAGCATGATGAATATTTCAGTCGAGGTCCTCCCTGGCGAGGGAAGGGTGCTCGTCCAGACCAGGCCGCTCATGGGAATTGTATTCCAGGACGCGGCGAACACCGCAGTCCAGGTCGCCAGGAACAGTACCGGGCGGGACCTCTCGGCGAGCGACGTTATCTTCTCGATTGAAGCAGCTTCCATGATCCCTGCAGTCGACGGGCCAAGCGCAGGAGCACTGATGACCGTTCTCGTCCAGTCTGCAATCCTGCAGAAACTCCCCTCGCCGGGGGTGACTCTGACCGGAACGATCAGCCCTGACGGACACGTGGGGGCGATCGGTGGGGTCCTCGAGAAGGCACAGGCGGCGAAAGATGCAGGGATGACACTCATTCTCTTCCCTCTGGAGAATAGCCAGATCATTGCGACCGCTGACCAGGCTCAGCAGATCGTAGATACGAAGGATTACATCGAGCAGAATATCGGGATAAGGGTAGAGTACGTCGACAACATCGGGGACGTGGACTCACGGATCATCGCCTGACGGTACGGCCGTGACAACTGC
>JAJRBP010000234.1 GCA_028679405.1 Methanoregulaceae archaeon
CAAAGTTCATCCATATCCTCGCGCCATGCCCGCCCGGGTGGAGGTACCCGACCGAGATGACGATCGAGATGGGAAAACTCGCGGTCAAGACCGGGATGTGGGTCCTCTATGAGCGCGAGTATGGGAAGGTCACCGTCAACGGTCCCTCGAAGGCAGCAATGATGAAACCGGCACCGCTCGAGACGTACCTCTCACCCCAGGGGAGGTTCAAGGGGATCGATGCCGGTTCGATAGCCGCGCTCAAATCGCAGATCGAACAGAATTTCAGGAGACTGTCGCAGAAGGAGGAAGGGGTATGCTGACCATCGCAACCGGGAACAAGGCCGTTGCGGAGGCGGTCAGGCAGGCAGGGCCTGGTGTGATTGCGGCATACCCGATCACGCCCCAGACTGAGATCGTCGAGCAGATGGCGTCCTACGTGAATGATGGCGTCCTCAAGTGCGAGTATATCCCTGTCGAGAGCGAGCACTCGGCAATGGCGGCCTGCATCGGTGCGAGCATCACCGGCGTGAGGACCTTCACCGCGACGAGCTCGCACGGCCTTCTCTATATGCACGAGATGGTGAACTGGGCTGCCGGAGCCCGGTTGCCGGTCGTGATGGCAAACGTGAACCGGGCTCTCGGACCAGGATGGAACGTCTGGGCCGAGCATACCGACGCCTTCCAGGAGAGGGATACAGGCTGGCTTCAGGTCTACGTGAGCACGGTCCAGGAGGCCTACGATGCGACCCTTATGGCCTTCAGGATCGCCGAGCACCAGGACGTGCTCCTCCCCGTGATGGTGAACCTTGACGGCTTTACGCTCTCGCACATCATGCAGTCGCTCGAGACGGTCGATCCCGGCGACTTCATCCCGCCGCTCAGGCTCCCCCACGCGATCGATACCGCCAACCCGTGCGGCTACGGCACACTGACAGGGCCGGACGAATATTTCAAGTTCAGGTGGGATATCGAGCGTTCGATGCGGGACTCCGTCCGGGTGATCGCCGAGACCCAGGAGGAGTTTTCGCGCCGCTTCGGCCGGAAGTACGGGTTTACCGAGGACTACCGGTGCGAGGACGCGGACGTCGTGGTCGTCTCGATGGGAACGCTTGGCAAGGAGGCCGAAGTGGCCGTCGACGCCCTGCGTGACGACGGGGTGAAGGCCGGTTCGATGCGGTTGCGCTGGCTCCGGCCCTTCCCGAAGCTCGACCTCTCGGGAAGGGAGGTCGTCGTAATCGACCGGGACTACTCGTTCGGGTCCGGGGGCATTCTCGCCGATGCGCTCCGGGCGAAGTGCGGGGCAGACCCGTTCTCGGTGATCGCAGGGCTTGGCGGGCAGGAAGTCACGTACGACGATATTGCCGGGTTCGTGAAAGCCCGGAAACCTGGGAAGGAACTGTGGTTCGGGGTGAAGCCCGATGTATGAGATAAGGATCCACTCCCGGGGCGGCCAGGGAGGAGTGACCGCAGCCAGGCTCCTCGCTCTCGCGGCCTTCAGGGACGGAAAGTATGCGACTGCCTGCCCGTTCTACGGAGCCGAGCGGCGCGGCGCACCGGTGGTCTCGTTTGTCAGGATCGACGACCACCCGATCAAGGTATACAGCCAGATCCGGTCTCCCGACCTCATCGTGGTTCTGGACCGGAGTGTCATGGACGTCGTGGACGTCTTCGCAGGGCTCAAGCCGGATGGAAAGGTGCTTGTGAACGCGAAGGAGTTTGCGGTTGAGGGGAGGAAGGTCTACACTGTCGACCTGACCGGAATAGCGCTTGCCGAGAACCTCGTCGTCGCAGGGAGCCCGATCCTGAATACGCCGGTCATCGGGGCGCTCGCGAAGATGGGAGTGATTACCATCGATTCGGCAAAGAAGGCGATCTCCGAGATGTTCTCCGACGAACGGAACGTCCGGGCGGCCGCCGCTGCCTATAAGGAGGTGTCGGCATGAGATGTCGTCTTGCAATGAGCAGGCCGGTTGAAGGAGCGTCCGGGAAGACAGGGTCCTGGAGGGTGTTTCGGCCTGTTGTCGACAAGGAGAAATGCAACGCGTGCGGGCTCTGCGCGATGTACTGCCCGGACCGTGCGATCTCCGAAGACCTCGAGGTGGACCTGGAATTCTGCAAAGGTTGCGGGATTTGTGCGAATGAATGCCCGAAAAAGGCAATCGTCATGGTCCGCGAGGAACAATAATTTTTTGACGAATTCAATTCGTCGCCACCGACGAAGTCTTTTCTGAATCCCAGGCCGGGGTGAATTGCGAGGATTTCCTTGAGTCAACCGGACTCGAACCGAATTCCATTCTCTATGGATTTTTAATCTGACACGAAGACCGCAGGGTGGGGAATTCCGGATGCCTTCCCGAGATTTTATATATTACCGGATACAGCAAAGGTGACGTGCATAAGGTGCTGCCATAGGCATCTCGTAATGGAGGCAGGTGATGTACGATCAGAAACAGAAGATCGCGGATCTCGTCAGGGACCTCGATCATAAGGACGAGGACGTAAGGTGGGGTGCTGCATTCTCCCTCGTCGGGCTCGGGACAGATGCAGTGGGTCCACTTATCCAGGCGCTGGATGACAGGGAGAGCACGGTACGGCTCAGGGCGGCGTGGGCCCTTGGCCAGATAGGGGACAGCAGGGCGGTCGACCGCCTGATATCCACCCTCCGCGACGGCGACTGGGCGGTGAGGATGAGGGCCGCCGACGCCCTCGGAAAGCTGAAGGCCCCCGGTGCAGTGGACCCACTCCTCACGCTTCTTGGGGATGAGAAGGCCGAGGTCCGGAGGCATGCGATAGGTGCGCTTACGAGGATAGGGGACCCGAAATCGATGAACCGGTTTGGCGATGCCCTCGGCGACAAGGACTGGCGGGTGAGGATGGGCGCCGCCCTCGCACTTGCATCGTTCCAAAACGAAAAGAGCCGTGGCCTCCTGGAAAAAGCGGAGAACGACGAGAATGAGTTCGTGAGAAAGATCGCGAAGGCTGCCCTGAAGAAAGAATAGCCGATATCATATCGGGCCTCACCCTTGGGAGGCCATGGAAAAAACCGGGCAGACATACAATGAGAGAGCAAACGGTTTTCCAGGTATCGGCATCCATTGCTTGGTGATAACGGAAGGGGAGTCTCCAGGATCCCAAGCCTTTTCCCGGCCTGACCGATCAGGAATTCTGTCCCGCAGGCCCGGCGAGATCCACCACAATTTTTATTGCCGGGAATGGTGAGTTCCCACTCCTATGTCCATGATAGATGCGTACATCGGGAAGATGAATGCCCAGCTCGCCGAACTGAAAGCAGAGATCGAGGTGTTGAAAGCGAAGGCGATGAAGGCACATGCGGATACCAGGATCAGGTATGAAAAGGAGATCGCAGAACTCGAGAAGATGCGCGACGATCTCCAGAAACAGCTTGATATCATGGTGCAGAAGGGTGAGAAGGCCTTCGACGAGCTGAAGGGCGGTGCCGATTCGGCAATGAAGGAGATGAAGACTGCAGTGGAGCGTGCGATCGGCCAACTGAAATGAGGGGGCATTAGATCCCCGATCCAGCGATTCGGCGGAACGAGGAGCGCGGATTGGGGTGGTCCTGACAAAAATATTTGGTCTTACTATTTCTCACCGGGTCCGGTGGTGACAGGCCGGCATCAATGGTAACAGGGCATTTCGCCATAATATTCGATATCGAACCGGTAGAAGTTGAGTGAATCCGCAGTTATGGCCTCGTACAGTGAACTGGTTGCAGCCGATCGTGAGGCTGTGCGGGCCTTCAAGATGGCATTAGCGGCAGGGTGCGGAATTTTCCAGGTTCCGGACATCATAACAGTCGATCCGGGTGAAGCTCCCCGGACTTGCCACCACCCTGATCCTCGGGATGAAGATCCTGGTGGCACCGCAGTTCCCGCACGCGACCTGGGCCTGGGACGGTACCGCCTTCACAACCTGGTCGGCTCGGCCCCGCAATGGCAGCAGCGGGTCCCGGTGTTTCATGAAGATGAACCGGTCAGTCATGCATGATACTGTCCGCCGCTTCCGATAAACCGGTCGCCTGAATGGCACCCTGAAACTTAGACCGGCATAATAACCGGTCAGCTGGTGAACCGGGGAAAAGAACAAAAAACAGGATGATATCTTTAAGGTTTGTGAAATGGAGGATGGGCGGGGTCAGTAATCGCCCATGCCGCCCATGCCACCCATACCGCCCATGCCGCCAGGTCCACCGGGGGGCATGCCTTCGGGTGCTGCCGACTTGGACGATGCAATCACGTCGTCGATGCGGAGGATCATTACCGCTGCCTCGGCGGCGCTTGCGATTGCCTGGGTCTTGACCCGGAGCGGCTCAACGACACCGGCTTTCTGCATGTCGACGGCTTTCCCCTCGAACACGTCGAGGCCGACGGTCTTCTTCCCCTTCTCGTGGGCCGCCCGGATCTCTACGAGCATGTCGATCGGGTCGAGCCCCGCGTTCTCTGCGAGTGTCCGCGGGATGATCTCGAGTGCCGACGCGAATGCCTCGATGGCAAGCTGCTGCCTGCCACCCACGCTTGCCCCATACTCACGGAGGCGGAGCGAGAGCTCGGTCTCAGGTGCACCGCCGCCGGCGACGCACTTCTTGTCCTCGACAACGACTCCTACCACACGGAGGGCGTCGTGTATCGCACGCTCGAGCTCGTCGACGACGTGCTCGGTACCGCCGCGGACGATGATCGAGACCGATTTCGGGTTCTTGCACTTCTCGACAAAGACCATCTCTTCGCCTGAGACCTTCCGCTCCTCGACGAGACCGGCGTGACCGAGTTCGCTCTTGCTGATCGCGTCGATGCTCGAGACAAGGCTGGCGCCGGTTGCCCTGGCAAGCTTCTCCATGTCGCTCTTCTTGACGCGGCGCGTTGCGAGAATATTTGCCTTGGAAAGATAGTGCTGTGCGATATCGTCGATCCCCTTCTGGCAGAAGAGGACGTTCGCACCGCTCTTCTCGATCTTCTCAACGATCGTGCGGATCATCCGCTCTTCTTCATCGAGGAATGCCTGGAGCTGGTCCGGGCTCGTGATATTGATCTCTGCATCCACTTCGGTCTTCTTGAACTCGACCGCAGCGTTCAGGAGAAGGATCTTCGCGTTCGTCACCTTTTTCGGCATTGCCGGGTGGACGCGTTCCTTGTCGATTATTACGCCCTCGATGATCTCTGAGTCCTCGATCGAGCCGCCGACCTTCTTCTCCACCTTGATATTATCGGTGTCGACGGAGCCATCGTCTTCCTTCACCATCGTCACGGCCTTGACGACGAGGTCGCAGAGCTTGTCCTTTGAGGCCTCGGCTCCCTTCCCTGTCATCGCGGTCTCGGCGATTTTCTTCAGGATCGCCATGTCGTTCGGCTTGACATCGATCGCGATCTCTCTCAGGATCGCCTGCGCCTTTTCCGCTGCCATCCGGTAACCGGCGGCAATAACGGTCGGGTGGACGTCCTGCTCGAGGAGGTCTTCTGCCTTCTTCAGGAGCTCGCCTGCAATAACGACCGCCGACGTGGTCCCGTCGCCGACCTCATCGTCCTGGGTCTTTGCGACCTCGACCATCATCTTCGCGGCCGGGTGTTCGATATCCATCTCCTTGAGAATGGTCACGCCGTCGTTTGTGATCACGACATCGCCGATCGTGTCGACCAGCATCTTGTCCATTCCCTTCGGACCGAGTGTCGTTCGTACAGCGCTCGCCACGGCCTTGGCCGCGGTGATGTTCATTCCCTGGGCGTCGCGCCCGCGCGTGCGGGTGCTCCCTTCCTTAAGAATAAGAATCGGTTGTCCTCCAAGCTGTTGTGACATAGTTATCCCACTTGTAGCGATAAAGTTGGTTTGTAGTTCTATATATACATTATTGAATTTCGTGATATTCAGCTGTCGATGAGATCGATCAGTTCAGCCCCGTTCCGGAGCCGGTGGAGTCTTTCCTCCCCGATTAAAAGAGTTTTACCTACACGTTTTTTCTTATAGTAGTCGGTGAGGATGCACATCGCCCTCATTCCGGTGACCTGCGAGATGTTCCCTATCAAAGCGGCCCGTTTCGCCACCTTCTGGACCGGGCCGTACCCGGTGAGGATGGTCTCCTCGCGGAAGGTGATGAGCGCCTGGAACGGTGCCCTTCGGAGCATATGAAGGGTCAGTCCTATCTCCTCGAGGAATGCCATTGGAGTCTCACCGGAGTGCTCCTCCTCCGGGATCTCCCCGGACCACCGCTTCAGGAGATCGATCGGCTGGACGAGGCCGTGATCGAAGATCTCTTCGATTTTCAGGGCGATATCGAGGGTCGTCCCCATCCCGCCCTCATACTTGCTAATAGTGCGCCTCGAGACCCCGAGGTACTGCCCCAGATCTCCGAGTGAGAGGTTCCGCCTCTCGCGGAGATCACGGAGGGCCTCGCCATTGATGGTGACATAAAGCCCGCCCGGAGATGCATACACGAGAGGGGGCACTCCCTCGACGACGTAGTCGTGGAGCGTTGCGATGCTTGTCGCAAAGATGCCATAACGGATATACACGGCACCACGCTCGAGGTCGGCGTCCCTCGCCCGTTCACCGATGATAAGGGGGGATCCCTTTAGGTGACGGGCGATCGCATCAAGGTCGTGTGCGACCTCCTCGCTGATGCTGTCGATATGAGAGACAACCTTGATGACAAGGGTGATCTGACCGTCGCTCGCGATGAGGTCGAAACTCCGTGGCCTCATCGTGAACCTTTCCGAGACCTCGAATCCTCCCGAAAGCATCACGCTGATAACCCTCTGGTGGAGGCGCTCCTGCGACATGGCCTTAAGAATGGAATTTAGTATCTGATATTATAAACAATGGTATATCAGATGCTTATCGGCATAGACGACACGGATTCGCCGGAGGGGATGTGTACTACTTACCTCGGCGCAGTCCTGGCAAAAAGACTCGTGGGTGAGGGGATGGGAGTGAGTGAGTCGCGGCTTATCCGGCTCAACCCTAACGTCCGGTACAAGACCCGGGGGAATGCGGCGATATGCCTCGAAGTCCATGGCGATATGAAACGGGCGTTTGCACTCGCCTGCAGGACCGTGGAAGAACTTGCGTGTTTTGCAGCGGCGGAGACAAATCCCGGAATTGTCATAACGGAGAGAAAACCACAGTCCGATTTCTATCACAAGGCAGTAAAGGATTTCTGTACGCTCGGTGAAGCCCTTGCCGTTCTCGAGGAGACCGGGGCGGTCTTCCGTGGGTATAAGAACCAGCGGGGGCTGATCGGTGCGACCGCTGCAGTGTGCAGCGACCTCCCGGACTTCACCTACGAACTCCTTGCGTACCGAAAGCCTGAGGTCTGGGGCACCCGACGGATTGTCAACAGGGACAGTCTGTTCCTTGCCGAGAGGACCACGTATCCCCACACATGGGACACCGTTGATCCAGGGCAGGGCATAGCGGTCTGCGTACCGCATACCCCCGACCCGGTACTCTTTGGAATCCGGGGGGAACGCCCAGGCTGGATCTCGTACGCCCGGGAATGCGTGCTCTCCGAAAAGCCTGGGATCGAGCACATGTATATCACGAACCAGGGAACGGATGCACATCTCCAGTCCGGGCGGATCGGAGAACTCCGGGAGGGACGGTCCTACATGCTCGGCGGGATGGTAACAGGGCCGGTGGAGACCGGCCGTGGCGGACATATCTCCGTCACCATCGGGGATAACGAAAATACGGTCCGCTGCATGGCCTACGAACCGACCAAGGGTTTCAGGGAGATCATCAGGCAGCTCCGTGAAGGGGACCTCGTAGTCGTCGCCGGGAGCTTCAAGGGAGGGAGCATCAACCTCGAGAAGATCGGGGTCGTTGCGGTTGCGCCCGACCGTTACTCCCGCCCGCCCGTCTGCCCGGCATGCAACCGGAGGATGACCAGTGCGGGCAGCGGGAAAGGGTTCAAGTGCCGGAGGTGCGGCGGCCGGGCTCGGGAAGCAGAAGTCGGGGAACGCCCGAGAGGGATCCTCCCCGGATGGTTCGAGGTGACTCCTTCGGCACGCCGCCACCTTGCAAAACCCCTCTGCCGGGGTGAACCGGATGCTGCGATTCTGGGATGTCAGCCGAGTTCCGTGATACAATAATGTCCGGGGGGACCAAAGGAACTGTGCAGGTGTGTGGGGTGCCAGATGGTAGAATGCGGTGAACCGGTCAGGCAGATGAAACTCAGGGCCGGCATGACGGTCGGGGAGCTCGTCTCCCTGATGGGGTCGGCCGGGGCGTACAATGCAGGGGCGCTCTCCCGGGCGGCAGACCTCTACGAGA
>JAJRBP010000041.1 GCA_028679405.1 Methanoregulaceae archaeon
GCAAGGCGTTCCTCGACGCCGGTAAGGTCGGAATGGTGGTGGCAGTCGCGGAACTCCATCAGCTCGATCAGCTGGAGGACAAGGTCACGGTTTCCGCGTACATATTCGAGGAAGGAGGGGATCTCCTGGTCATTTATCCCCTCGAGCACGACCATGTTCAGTTTTATCGGCGTGAGACCTGCGTCGAGCGCCGCCTCGATCCCGGAGAGAACGTCACCGAGCCGATCGCATCCTGTAATCTTCTGGTAATTCGCAGGGTCGAGGCTGTCGAGGCTGACATTCACCCGCGAAAGCCCGGCCGAACGGAGATCACGGGCGATATCGGCAAGCAGTGTCCCGTTCGTGGTCATCGAACTCTCCATCCCGCAGGGGACGGATGAAATAATCTCGGGAAGGTCTTCCCGGAGCGTGGGTTCCCCGCCGGTGAACTTCACGCTCCTTATCCCGATGCCCTTCGCAACTTCCAGCACCGCCGCAATATCCCCTACACCGATCTGCGCTCCTGCATTCTTCTCTCCTTCGGCATGGCAGTAGATACAGCGGAGGTTGCAGGTGGGCGTGAGGCTGACCCTGATGTTGCTGACCGGCCGGTCAAAGGGGTCCCGCAACATCACGGGCTGTCCCCGGCAAAGTTCTTCGCGATTATGTAGATCTCAGTGCTCCCCCGTCGCGTGGCCCGGCTCCGGTACGTGCGTACCGAAAGAAAATGCCTGCGCACTTCAGAGAGGAGGTGGTTGAAGTCCTCCCCCTGGAAAGACTTGACCACGAAATTTCCCCCTGGTTTGAGGACCTTTGTCGCGAGTGCGAGCGCGGACTCCCCGAGCGCGATCGCCCGTGCCTGGTCATAGCTCCTCTGTCCGGAGAGTTTGGGTGAGGCATCGGAAAGGACGACAGAGACATACGGCATCGTGGCCATGATCTCCTCCACAACTGCAGGGTTTGTGAAATCCGCCGTCATTGTCCTGACCCCTTCGAGGGGTGCGATGGGGACGAGGTCGATACCGAGTACGATCCCTCCGGTAAGAAGGCGGACGACCTGGAGCCAGCTCCCCGGCGCCGCCCCGAGGTCCACGACATGATCCCCTTCTCTGATGATCTGGTGACGGTCCTGGATATCCAGCAGCTTGTAGGAAGCCCGCGAACGGTACCCCTCTCTCACCGCTCTTGAATAGACCCTGTCCTTTCCCCACTGTGAACCCATTCGGACGCACTCACCGCCGTGAAATCAGATACGCTTAAAACTTTGAGTAGAGAGTTTATATTACATCACATTCGGGGTGTTCGATGTTAAAAGCAACGATTGATGCAGATATTCTGAAAGAGGCAATCGACTCGGTCTCCGCTCTCGTTACGGAATGCAGGCTGCATACCGACGAGAACGGACTCTATGTCCGCGCAGTCGATACCGCAAATGTCGCAATGGTCTCGCTCCTCCTTAAAAAGGAGGCTTTCGAGTCATTTTCCGCAACGAGGAATGCGATTGGACTCGATATCGCAAAGATGAAGAATATTTTCGGCATGATAACAAAGAATGACCTCCTCGCATTCGATCTCCCTGATGAAGGGCAGAAAATGCAGATCAGCTTCCAGGGATACCGGTACTCCCTCACGCTCCTCGACGAGAATACGATCAGGAAGGACCCGAATCCCCCGACCATCGAGCTCCCGGGCAAGGTGGCGCTCTCCGGGAACGAGATGAATTCCGCGATCAAGGCTGCTGCAGTGGTTTCCGACAAGATTGCGCTCGGGATCGACCCGGCTACGCAGACATTTTACATGGCGGCCGAAGGCGATACCGATCACATCAGGAGGGAGTTCGGGAAGACCGAGATCAACTTCATCACCATGGTCGAGGCACGCTCGCTCTTCTCCCTTGACTACCTGAAGGACATGGGCAAGGTGATGAGCAAAGCCGAGGAAGTGGAGATCCATATCGGAACTGACCACCCGGTCAAGTTCTCGTTCAATATCGCAAATGGAAACGGTCACGTCGAGTACCTCCTCGCACCCCGGATCGAGGCTGACTGATGCGCGTTGCGCTCGACGAGAGAGACCTTGTTAAATATCCCTTTTTAAAAGAATCCCAGCAGTTCATCGCCCGGCAGACAGATGCGCTCGAAGAATTCCTCGCTACCGAGTACGGGAAGCGGGCCCTCTCGCTTGCCGTGACCCGGCTGGGGGACGCGATCCGGCAGCCGGCACCGGCTCCCGGGGACGGGCTTCAACTGCCGTCGGACAGGTTCGGAGTCCAGATCTCGATCGCGAGCTACGCCCTCGCGCGGGTGATCGTGTCCTGCATGCATGACCGGGGCATGATTGACCGCCTGACCAGGTACGAGGCCTGGCGCTCTTTCCAGTTTCTTGTCGACGAGGATCCCGACAAAAAAGCTTATGTCGCAGAAAGCCTCGGCATCGACCCTGCGAGCCGTTCGATCCCGGTCATCGCCTTCGTAGAGATTGCGTCGGGAATGCGGGAAGACCGGTGGAGACTTGTCAACCGCGCGGTCGGGGAAGGCCAGGTCCAGATCCGCGAAGGCGAACTCGACGAGCTCCTTCGTGAACGGATCCGGGTGATAATAACCCGGCAGTTTCCTTCCCGCGTCCCGCAGGGGATATGCGGGCTGATCGCACCGTATATCGCCCAGGTGACCGTCGCCTTCCAGGAGCGGATGCTTGAGCAGTTCGGAGTGGTGGACGAGACGAGCTTCCCACCCTGTATGCAGGCGTTGATCGCCGCGCTCGGCAGCGGCACAAACCTCCCCCATACAGGACGGTTCGCCCTCACCGCGTTTCTCCATAATATCGGGATGGAGTCGTCAGGTATCATCGAACTCTATAGCTCGGCTCCTGATTTTGACATCCAGAGGACCATGTACCAGGTCGAGCATATCACCGGCAGGGGAGGGACCGAGTATACCGCACCCTCATGCGCGGCGATGAAGACGACCGGTCTCTGCGTGAGAAGGGACCAGGTCTGTGAGAGGGTAAGTCACCCCCTCAACTACTACCGGTACCGGAAACGGAAGAAGGAAGGATCAGGCAGGTTTTCTGCCGAGGCGCATCCCGATGCCGCTCATGAACAGCATGAACCCGGCCATCGCGACGATATAGGCAAGCCCGCTGGGCATCACGACGGGAAGGCCGGCAAGAAGGATAACGAGGACGATAAATCCAGCCACACCGGCCGTTAAATCACGCATCCAGGGTTTCATATCTCATATCACTCGGGCATCAAAGCCTATATCTCTTCCTCCTTCCCCTCTTGTATCTGCCATGAGCAGGGAGGAGAGGGATGAAGTTCTTCATAAACTCCGCGAAGCGGCAGAGGAACTGGTCAAGTCGATATCCCCCGCACTCGTGCCCTCCGCCGGAATGAACCTCGCGTATGCGCTCCCCGGGGCCAGGAATTCCGGCGACGTGGCCGCTGTTGCCGGCGGGATTGTTCTTGAAGAAGGAAAACCGTGCATGTCCGGCCCGGCAGGGTTCGGCACAGGCGACCAGGCAGAAGGTATCGTCCTCACAGTGTCACGCTTCGACCCGGAAGTCCTCAGCGCCGCGGTAATCCGTTTCAGCCCTGAATTCCTGGAATCCCTCGAGGGGATGTTCCTGGAGACCTGCTCCTTCGACCGTGCCACGGGGCCTCCCGGAATACGGTCCATGGACTGGGGGGTCGCCTCCTGCTGCAGGACAGGCGTACCGGACGTGATCTATGACCTTGGAGCACCAGGAGTTGAGCCCCTCATACGGATCCTCGACATCTCACCCGGGGAAGTCGCAAACAAGATTATTATGCTCTCGGCACGAATAGAATAAGACACAAAAGATCAGGACAGACAGGAAGGCTATCCATGGGAATCAAACCGACATATATCAAGGCTATAGGACTTGAGCTGTTCCAGTACCACAGCCAGAAGTTCTCGAACAGTTTCGAAGAAAACAAGCAGGCGGTCACAGAATCGACGTCGATCGGCAGCAAGCGTGTTCGGAACAGGATTGCCGGATACATAACAAGAAAAGTAAATACCCGAAGAGGCGCATAGTCCTCTGTATGTTTGAAGGAGTCCTTCCGGCCATTATCACCCCTTTTCAACGGGACCATTCGATGGCCCTCGATACCGAGGGCCTGCGTTCGAACATCAGGTACCTTCTCGACCAGGGAGTCCACGGCATCGTCCCCTGCGGCTCGACAGGCGAATCTGCGACACTCACCTTCGAAGAGCATGAGAAGGTCATCGAGATCGCGATCGACGAGGTGAACGGTTCGGTCCCGGTCCTCGCCGGCACGGGTTCGAACAACACTGCCGAGGCGGTACGGCTCACGAAAGCGGCCAAGGACGCAGGAGCCGACGGTGTCCTCGTCATCAGCCCGTATTATAACAAGCCGAACCGCAGCGGCCTCATCAAGCACTACACCATCCTCGCGGATATCGGTATTCCCGTGGTGATGTACAACGTGCCCGGAAGGACTGGTCAGAACCTCCTCCCCGATCTCGTGACCGAGCTTGCAAAACACCCTGATATCGTCGGGATAAAAGAGGCGAGCGGGAACATTTCACAGATCTCGGAGATCCTCGAAGGAACGATGGACGAGGACTTCCTCGTGATCTCCGGCGACGACAACATGACGTTCCCCATCCTTGCGCTCGGGGGGAGCGGCGTTATCTCGGTCGCGGCCAACGTCATGCCGGCCCGGATGGCAGCCATGTACGAAGCGTTCTGTGAAGGCGATTTCCAGACTGCGCTCGATATCCACTACGAACTTGCGCCCCTTTTCAGGGCGATGTTCATCGATACCAACCCTATCCCTGTGAAAAAGGCAGTGGAGCTTATGGGAATGGCAGCGGGACCGGTCAGGCTCCCGCTCGACCAGCTCGACGGGACGAAGACCGCCCGTCTGAGCGAGGTGCTGAAATCCTATGATTAACGCGGTCGTATGCGGAGCCCTCGGGCGTATGGGTACGACAGTCGGACGATTTGTCAACGAGGCGGATGATATGACCCTCTGCGGAGGGGTCGATATCAAGCCGGGTTCATTTTTTGGGATCCCTGTCGTGGAATCAGGAAAAATTGACGAACTGCTCAACTCCGCAAAACCAGACGTGCTCATCGACTTCACCACCGCAAATGCAGCGGTCGGGAACGTAAAAGCAGCATCGCGGGCCGGAACCGCCGTTATCGTCGGAACGACAGGTTTTTCCGATGCACAGCGCGAGGAGCTCCGCCGGGTGATCGAAGGCCGGATCCCGGCAGTAATTTCGAGCAACTTTTCGATCGGGGTGAACATTTACTGGCAGCTCCTCAGGGACGCGGCCAGGCTCCTGAAGGAGTACGATGTCGAGCTGATCGAAGCCCACCACCGTTACAAGAAGGATGCGCCGAGCGGTACGGCAAAGACCATCCTCCAGATCCTGGAGCAGGAGATCGGGGCCAGGAAGAAGGTTTACGGAAGGGAGGGGATGGCTGAACGCGGGAATGAGATCGGGGTGCATGTGGTAAGGGGCGGGGACATTGTCGGGGACCACTCGGTCCTGTTCTCTGGTAACTTCGAGACCATCACCCTCTCGCACAGGGCATACGACCGGTCGGTCTTTGCATCGGGGGCGGTCCGCGCTGCACGGTGGGTTGTGGGCAAACCACCGGGCATATACGGGATGGATGATGTGCTCGGACTCGCGAAAAGAACCCCCTGATACCTCTTTTCACTCCACACAAAACTGCGTGCTCCCCTGATGGATTTCTTCCGGAGAATATCGGGATTTATCCAGGGAATTCAATTTCAGGCCCATTCCGGTAGTACTGCGATCATTTGCACATATAGAAACCTATATTTTAGCTTTTAGTGAATTATATAAAAAAAGTGGTGACTGATGACAACAACCGTCGACGAAACGAAGTGCACAGGGTGCGAGACATGTGTGGACGAATGTCCTACCCAGGCGATCACCGTTCAGAACGAGAAGGCAAAGGTTGACCAGGACGTCTGCGTAGAATGCGGCTCCTGCGTTGATATCTGCCCCTCTGAAGCCATTAGTGCGGATTAAAATAGCAAACGATTAATTACTCCGACCCTCATCTATTTTCATCTATGATCAAAGTTGGAGTGCTCGGAGCGACAGGAGCCGTAGGTCAGCGATTTGTCCAGCTTCTCGCGGAACACCCGTGGTTTGAGCTGACGACCCTGACCGCCTCCGACCGGAGTGCCGGAAAAGTGTACCGGGATGTGGTGAACTGGCGGCTGGAAGTGCCGTTTCCGGAAAAGGCCGGAGGGATCCGGATCAGCCCGACCACGAAGGAGAGCCTGAAGGATGTTGACCTCGTGTTCTCTGCACTTCCTGCGGAGGTTGCCGCAGATGTCGAGACCATGTGCGCAGCAAACGGAGTGGCCGTGTGCAGCAACGCGAGTTCCCACCGGATGGAGGCCGACATTCCCCTCGTGGTTCCTGAGGTCAATCCCGACCATCTCGGATTGATCGATGTCCAGAAAGACAAGGGCCGGGACGGGTTTATCGTGACGAATCCAAACTGCTCCACCATCGTGCTCACCCTCTCCCTCGCTCCACTTCGATCATACCCATTCACCGATTTACGCGTCGCGACCATGCAGGCGATCTCCGGGGCCGGGTTCCAGGGGGTCGCTGCGATGGCGATCTATGACAACGTGATCCCGTATATCGGCTCGGAAGAGGAGAAAATGGAGACTGAGTCCCTGAAGATCCTCGGGAAGTTCGACGGGTCGGGCATCGTGAATGCACCCTTCAGGGTGAGTGCGAGCTGCCACCGGGTCCCGGTGATCGACGGTCATACCATGGCAGTCTGGCTTGATATCAAGGAGCCGGTAGACAAGGTCGTCAGGGCATTCAGGGACTACAAACCACCGATCCATGGCCTGCCAAGCCAGCCGGCGAAGTCTGTCGAGTACCTCGACCAGCCCGACAGGCCGCAACCGAGGCTTGACCGGGGGAAAGGAAACGGCATGACCGTCTCCGTCGGAAGGGTCCGCGAAGGCCTGCGTTATGTGACGATGGGGCATAACACGATCCGGGGGGCTGCAGGGGCATCCGTACTCAATGCCGAGCTGATTTACACGAGAAAATACCTCTAGGGGGTTGGAGATTAGTGCTGAAAGACAACACAGTATTCGTCGGAAACAAGCCGGTCATGAACTACGTACTGGCCGTGGTCACACAGTTCAACAATGGAGCAGATGAAGTTGCCATAAAGGCCAGGGGAAAGGCAATCTCCCGGGCGGTCGACACAGCCGAGATCGCACTGAACCGTTTCCTCGACGGGGTTGCGAAGAAGGAGATCGTCACCTCCACCGAGGTGATCGATACCGATTCCGGGAAGACGAACGTCTCGAGTATCGAGATCGTCCTTATGAACCAGAAATAACCTTATTTTTCAAATATTTTACCCGGAACTGCGATAATCTGGTTGAATCCGGAGGTTACATCCTGTACCAGAAAGGCTATAAGACCTACCCGCCAACGTACCCTCAGATGAAAGGTGGAGCCTTTGTCATATTCGCGATCCTCGTCGCCGGATTTGCCGCAACGGTAACCGCGGCCAATGACGGCGGGTCGGACGAGCGGTTCGGCTATATCACCGTACGTGACATGACGATCACGCTCGAGAAGGACGATGCCTGGATCGACATGAACTATACCATCGACGACGGCACCCATCTGATCGTGCTCCTCCTCGGGAAGAACGACCTGAAGAACAAGATCTCGAAGATGCTCAACCTGCCCGATGCCCAGTTCAGGAGCATCGAGACCGACAGTGCGGAGATATTTGTTCCAGGGTTTGCCTACGATTATGGTCGGGGTATTCACTGGTTCCCCGAGCACCGTTTCAACGTGATGATCCCGGTCCTTCGTGTAATATCCCCCCAGGTCTCCAGGGACTACACGATGACGAACCGGTTCCCGAACGGTATCGGGTACTTCGACCCGTGATGTTTTTCTGTTTTTCACCAAAACTTTTCTGATCTTTAAATTTTGAAGAATTGTGGCCGCTATTTTAATTAAAATCCGCAAGACCCCGGATTTCAGAAGCCAGAATCGGGAAACAGGGAATTGTCTTTGTCGATCTATCCCGATTCCGGGGAAGAATTACGAAGGGAGAATGCATTAATTCTTCTCTCTTTTATAAAATAATTAGAAGGAAAATTCTCCGCCTGATTTCTCCTGCTGACCCGATCGACCTTACACCACGTCGATGATCGGTTCGGCCGTGTGGTTCTGCACCCATTTTCCTACAAGGTACTGGAACCCGACGCCCGCAAAAGCACAGACGAACCCTCCTACCATCCAGATTGCGATGGCCGAGAGAGCACTCTCAGGAAGGACCGGGAAATCGGGTACGTCTGCATAGGAAAGGATGTACGTGCTCGCGGCGTAGGTGATCAGTCCGATTGCACCGAGATAGAACGGGTAGACGATCACCTTCGCCAGCCCCTCGCGCTCGTACAGGAAGTTGTCGATCACGACACCGATCGTCGCCACGATCCCGCCGAACATCATCCACAACGCACCCCCGTAGAAGAACGAGAGGAGGTAGAGGAGGAGCCCGAGGTTCCCGTCCGAGTAGTACTGGAGGATGCTCATGAGCCCAAGCACGATGCCGATGACCACCAGGACGAGGCCGGCGATGTAGGTGACGAACGAGAACCTCGCACGTTTCATCGAGGTCTGGAGCGCCCCGATGAAGTCCCGCATGATCTCGTCGATCCCGGCTCCCCTGTACAGGAGGTATATCCCTACCACCCCGATCACCGTGATCGTCGCGGCGTTCGGGTATCCGAGCAGGTACGCAACCGCGTATAACAGCATCGCAAGCCCGAGGGGTACCATCACGAGCCTCGAGATCTTCGGGTCGTTCAGGAGCTTCTTGATGATGTAGTAGGTGCCCTCGAGGTTCGGGATCTGGGAGACGATCACCCTGCGGATGCTCGTCACCTGGATCTTCGACTGGATGATCGGGACGACAAATTCGTCTTCCGCACCGTCGGAAACGACGACACAGCCTGTGGTTTTCGTCTGCTTCACCACTTCCTCGAGAGCCTCCGCGATCCGGCGGTCGCCTTCGATCATGTGGAGGTGGTTTCCGGCAATGACCGCAACCTCGACGTCCTCCCCTTTTTTGAGGAGCTCGTCGTAGATCTTGATCGCTTCGAAGATCGCGTTCACATCCGAGTCTTCGGGGTCTGCCAGTCCAAGAGAGGTTGCCGCCCGCAGACAATCCGTACGCCCGATGACAGGACTCTCGATCTTTGCCTTGAAGCCGATGTCGTCGTCGCGATCGACCGCGAGCACCAGCGTCCGTCCTGTCATCATTAATATAAAGTCGTGATCGTGGTAATTAAATTATTGCCCGTTTACCACGGAAAAAAGGATGATAAGAAGGTTAAATAAGCTTTGACCGCTGGAGAAGGAGGATATCATCGGTCGTGAGTTTCTCACCCGCACGGAACATCTTGAAGAGATGTTCTGCCTCTTTCCTGACCGCTTTCTGCTCCTTCGTCACCTTTGTCTTCTTGGTCTTCTTCCGGAGGCCTGAGATCACCTTGTCGTAGTCGCGAAGTTCCTTCTGGCAGGCGATGAAATACTTGTGCTCCGCGTCCGCGGCTTCCTGCGACTCCACGAAGAGCTTGTGCTGGTTATCTGCCTCTTCTCGTGACTTGTCGGCGTTCCGGTAGAACTCCACCATCATATCGTGGTGCTTCTGGGCGAGCTCCGCCATCTCGGTCACTTTGGCATGGAGATCGGAGGCTTCCTTGCGAAAATCCTTCGCCGTCGTGATCTTGGTCTTGATCTCCTTGTTCTGCTCGAGCTCCGCCTCCTGCTCGCGAACCGACTCCTTCATCTGCTTGATCTTCTCGATCAGCTCGCGCTCCTTGTCCGTGGTGAAGACCTCGGTCTGCTGGCGGAACTCCATGTGCTCGATCTGTTTCTGGAGCTCCTTTATGCCCCTGTTCTTGAGACCGCCGTGCTCCTTCTTGAATGCCTCTATCTCGTCGAAGAACCCGTTCGCTTTCTCGTTCAGCTCGTTCCTCTTCTCTTTTAAGGACTGGACTTCGTGGTTGCTGGTATCCCGAAGCTCCTTGTTCTTCTGCGCCTCTTCGACGTATTCACGCGTCTTCGTGTTGAGTGCATTCCGTTCCCTTGCATACTTGCTTGCAAGGGCATTCAGTTCGTTCCGCCTCGTCTTGTGCTGCTCGGACTCGGCAAGGATCTTTTTTCTCTTCTCGATCAGATCATTCAACATGGTCTTTCCTTCCTCGTTCATTGTACAGGCTCCAGTTTTTTGTTCCGAGATGATCCGGATAACACCATGCTGATTCCTGGAAGGCTCTTTTCTGGAACCTCCCGGTACTCTGCAAAATCCCACAGAAGAGATTTTCTGACAGGGCACGAGGCATACACGGCTGCCTCTCCCATGTTCGTCTGTCTGTTCATGATGTTCAACTCCCGATACCCGGGTCGCACCGATGGAACCACCCATCATGCGGCCATCATACGGAGCCCCCTCTCGCTAGACTGCTCCGCAGATTTCTATTATATAAAGATCCTTTCGATAATTAAGGATTTCCAAAGGTGCGGCTCCAGGCTGATGAGTTTACCCGTGCCCGCGAAAACAGGATTGTAAGAAGAAATGTATATAGTGAGCAGGTAATGCTGCAGTTACCCGACCCATTCAAGCAGATTTCCACCGCTGGTCATATCGCGCTTCCTGTTCTTCGGGAGTTCCACCGCTTTCGGGTGGGCTTTCTTTGCCTCGATCTCCTCGATGAGAGCCTTGTAGGACTGCCGGTTCCCGAGGATCTGCCCGGTGGTGGCACCAGTCATGATCGCGAGCACCCGTACCTTGCCTTCCATGTCGCTCCTGATCCTTGCGCCCCAGATCACGTCCGCGTGGGGGTCAAGTTCGTACGTGAGGGATGTGGCGATCTCCTCGGCGTCCGTCAGGGTAAGGTCGCTCCCGCCGGTGATGTGGATGAGGCTCCCGGTCGCGCCGCGGTAGTCGATGTCGAGCATCGGGTTGCTCAGGCATTCACGGACGACACTCTCCGACTTGTTCTGCTGTTTGCTCTCCCCGACGAGCATCACCGCAACTCCGCCCTTGCTCATGATGGCGCGTACATCTGCATAATCGATGTTGATAAGCGAAGGCTGGGTGATTGTCTCACTGATGCCCTTCACGGTCTCCCCTATGAGCTGGTCCATGACAGAGAACGCCTGCCCGAGCGGGAGGTTGGGGACGAAGTTCTTCAGCCGGTTGTTATCGAGGAGGATTACGGAATCTGCCGCCTTCGAAAGCTGCTCGAGGCCTTCCTCCGCACGTATCAGCCTTGCCTTCTCAACCTGGAAGGGATAGCTGACCATGCCGACCACGATCGCTCCCTGCTCTTTTGCCACCTCTGCAACTACCGGTGCTGATCCGGTCCCTGTTCCACCACCCATGCCGGCCGTGATGAACACGAGGTCTGCCGACTCCAGGAGCGCTTCCAGGGTCGGACGTGCCATCTCTGCCGCTTTCCTCCCCACGTCGGGGTATCCGCCTGCACCCAGGCCACGGGTGAGCGATTTCCCGATCAACACACGCTTGTCCGCCTGGATCATGTCCAGGTGCTGCTTGTCAGTATTGATCGCGATCGTCTCGGCGCCACCGACACTCATGTGGTGCATCCGGTTCACGGTATTGTTCCCGGCACCTCCGCACCCGATGATCACAATCCGCGGCTGACCGATGAAGTCGTCGTCCGGTGCAGGGCCGGCTTTCATCTCTTTCTCAAGCTCGGCATTTTTCAATGCTTCGTTGATGATGCTCTGCATTGTTTTTCTTTCCCTCCTAAACCTTGAATGAAACCTGGTCATTGTCCTTTAAGACACGGCTTGCACGTTTTTCAATGAGCTCGCGGACCGCATCCCTCACTGCCTCGGAGATGGTGGGAAACTCTCCCGCATCCACCATCTGTTCGAGCAGTTCGATCTGCTGTTCAGGAAGCCTGAGTGTAATCCGCTTCATCATTGATTTCCCCCTTCTGACGCTTGTCTGCCAATTGTCGTACTAGCGTCAGACGCAAGGCTTGCTTTTGTCTGACTAACCAGATAATTCAGAATAGAGACCTAATCTATATATAGTTTTCTATTTTGATTTGTATATCAATCCTTTCCTGCGTGTGCGAACGCATATATGGACACTCATCCACAGTTTTTGCACAGGGACCTATGAACAGGATCGTGTCGGGATCTTTTCCGGAAAAAGTAATTCACGGAGGGCACTCAAGGCGGTACAGCGAGAAGCATGGAGAGCCGTTCCTCGATTTCTCAGCAAATCTCAACCCGTTTCAGCCGGATATCGGGTGGGACCCGGCCGATGTCTCCCCCGACACGTACCCGGACGACGATTACGCGACCCTCAAGGAATGCATCGCCCGGGTCTTTCATCGTGATCCGGATGAGATCGCGATCGGGAACGGTTCCATCGAGTTGATCAGGGTATTCTGCCTGGCATCGTTCAGGAAGGGGGGGACGTACCGCGTGGATATGCCTACGTTCGGCGAGTACGCCTTCTCGGCGGAGCTTGCAGGCGCACGGGCGGCTCCCGCCGGTTCTGCGCCTGCTGTCACCTTCTTATGCAACCCGAACAACCCGACCGGCCGCCTGTTCTCGGGGAACGAGGTGCGTGCAATCCTCAGGGAGTCAGTATCCGGCGGAAGCCGGCTCTTCCTGGATGAAGCATTTATCGAGCTTGCAGACCCTTCCGCGAGTCTCGTCGGTGATACCGATCCTGGCCTGTTCGTTCTCCGATCGCTCACCAAAAGCTTCTCCGTCCCTGGAATCAGGTTCGGGTACGGCTTTGGAGAAGAAGATCTTGTGCGGATGATCGAGACGATACGCCCCCCGTGGAGTGTGAACGCATATGCAGAACATTTTGCATTGAAGGCATTCTCCTGTTACGACCTGCTGGAGGAAAGCCGGGCGAGGATCGCACAGGAGCGGAAATGGCTTCATGGGTCACTGGAATCCCTCGGGCTCGATCCACAGCCGGCGTGGGCGAACTTCATCCTTGTCGGGCTCGGCCGCTCAGCGTCAGATATCTGTGCCAGACTTGAGAAATACCGGATACTTGTCAGAGACTGCACGTCCTTCGGTCTCCCGTCTTCGATCAGGGTCGCGGTACGGGGGCGGGACGAGAACAGGCGCCTTGTGGAGGCCCTGGCCGGATGCTTGCACTGATCCTTGCGGGCGGTTCAGGCACGCGCCTCAATATGGGAGAGAAGCCGCTCGTCGACATCTGCGGGCAGCCGATGCTGTGGTACGTCGTCAGGGCGTTCCGGAAGTTCGGATCGGAACCGCTCGTCATACTCTCAAGGCAGACCCCGTACACCCGGAACTGGTGCCGTGTCAACCAGGTCGATCATTTTCTCGCGGAGAGCGGGGATTACATGGGCGACATCATAGAAACTGTGACCGGTCTTTCGGAGACCGGCCCGGTCCTGATATCTGCATGCGACCTCCCTGCCGTCGATGCAGAGATCCTTCAACAGATCTGGTCATCCTACGAGGACGCCCGTCTCCCCGCGTTATCGACCTGGGTCCCAAGGAATGTTGCGGAACGGTTCGGGTGCATGACCACATGCACCGAACGGGTCGACGGCTGCGAGGCCTCCCCCGCGGGGATCAACGTTCTCCGTGGCGACCTGATAGCAGAAGAGCAGGAAGAGCACCGTCTCCTGGTCCGGGACCGGAGGATCGCGCTCAACGTGAATACCCGCGATTCACTCGATGCCGCGTGCAGGCTGATCGCCCGGAGGCAGGGCAGTCACTGCGCAGGCGAATAGGCACATGGCGAACATTATTTGACTATTGCAGGCAGATATATACCAAAAACCTGTGAAAGGCTGGAGGAATCAGTTATGGAATATTCCCGGGAGATCGAGCTCGAAGGGCACATCATCGACTCAGGTATCATGACCGTGGTATTCGACCGGATCATGGACCTTGGCGGTAACTTCGAGATGCTCGTCTTCGATGTGGGAAAGAAAAAGACGGACCCGAGCTATGCACGGCTCCGCGTCAATGCCTCGAACGAGTCTGAACTCGAGCTGATTATATCTGAACTGCACCGGTACGGCGCACGCCTCCCGGAGGTGGAGGACGTGCGGGTAGTCCCTGCAGAGGGCGACCGTATCGTCCCGAAGGGATTCTACTCGACGACCAACCATGCGACCTCCGTGAAGTACCGGGAGGAGTGGTCTGCGGTGGCGGGGATCGAGATGGACTGTCTTATCGTGGTAGACCCTTCAGACGGGGCTGCACGCTGTACTCCACTCCACAAGCTGAAGAAAGGCGACCTCGTGGTGGTCGGGGAGACCGGTGTACGGGTCGTCCCGCCGGAGCGTCCGAGGGAGGTGAGCACCTTCGAATTCATGCACGGCACGGTCTCGCCTGAGCGACCGAGCGAAGCGCTCATCTCACAGATCGCGGCTGAGATTATCGAGGTCAGGAGAAAAGGCGGAAAGATAGCGCTGGTCGGAGGACCGGCCATCATCCATACCGGTGCTTCCCGTGCCCTCGCTGAAATTATTCGGAAAGGGTACATCCAGGTGCTGCTTGCCGGCAATGCGCTGGCCACCCACGATATTGAATACAACCTGTTCGGCACGTCCCTCGGAATGGACCTCTCCACAGGAAAACCGGTCACCGGCGGGCACAAGCACCATATCTACGCGATCAGCGAGATAATCCGTGCCGGATCGATACGGAATGCAGTCGATCGCGGGATTATCACGGGTGGGATCATGTACGAATGCATCACCCACAACGTGCCGTTCGTACTTGCAGGGTCAATCCGGGACGACGGCCCCCTGCCCGACGTGATCACCAACTCAATGGAGGCGGTCGACCAGATGAGACTGCATATCAGGGACTGCAGCATGGTCCTGATGATCGCGACCCTCCTCCACTCGATAGCGGTCGGTAACTGCCTGCCAAGCGCAGTCAAGACGGTCTGCGTGGACATCAATCCCTCGTCGGTCACCAAGCTGATGGACCGGGGTACCATGCAGGCGGTCGGCATCGTGAGCGATGCCGGGACTTTCCTGCCGCTCCTGGCAAAACAGATCGAGATACAGGAACACTGCCGCTAACGGGTCAGGGGCATGCAGAACGGCATCTCTTCGGCGAGGACATATTCCCACTCCCCCCTGCACCTGCATTCCGTTTCGTCCACTGCCCTGAGGAGTTCCCGATCACCGGTCGTGGCGTAGGACCTGATCGCCGAGAGTATTTCCCGGTCGCATTTGCCGCAGTTGTGCGGTCCGCGTTCGTACCCTCCGCCGACGGGATCGCAGAGGATGTGCGTGCCCGCGGAGAGAAGGACCGAGAGGACGCTCCAGAGATAAGGGGGGCGGTATGCCCCGTACCTCCAGTACCGCTCCATCTCGGTCCCTCGCTGGACCGTGCACGGGTTCATCGAGATCACATCGGAGTAGGCGGCGCAGGCAGCTATCGAACTCTGCATGTCCTCGATCGCCTCGTTTTCGGTAAGAAAGAGGGGTTTTAACAGGAGGTACGTCTTCACTCCCGCGCCTGCCGAACGTGCCTCCTTCACTGCGGTAAGGTACTGGTCGAATGAAAAGCCCTTGCGGATGGATTTTTCCCTGATGGAGTCGTCAGATGTCTCGAGTCCTATGGCGACCGAGAGGGGAGACTTCCATTTTCCTTCGTCGATCAGGCTGGTAAATTCCTCGAGGCTTTCGCGAACCACGTATTCGGGTCTCGTCTCGGCGACGACCATCTTACCTGAACACAGGCCCGCAACCGAGGCGAGGGCTTCCTTGGGGACTTCATTCCTGTCAAACAGGCTCCCGGAGGTGTAGATCTTCACCAGGTCGTAGGTCCCGGGCGGGAAGCGCTCGCTGACCCAGGACACCTGTGCCTTTATCCCACGTATTAGATCCTCAGGACTGCCTGACCGGTACCGTTCATGCCGGTAGCTGCACATAAGGCAGCGGCTCCAGGCACATCCGCCTGTCCGGAGGATAACTGTTAGCGAAGGCCATACCTGGCCCCTGAAGAGATCGCGACCTGTCCAGGCAGCACACGGACGCTCAGGAGACACGGAGCTCATCCCGTACTGGTCGACCTGCGAGGACGTATACATTGGGGATGAACAGGACCTGCCTGGCGGTCCAGGTTGATCCGGGGGTTTGACCGCCGCTCACACGGAAAACAGATGGATTTGCCACAAATTCCATTAAATATTCACTGAAATCTGATTTAGTCCTGTAATTGAGGAAATGCTACATCGACAAAGTATTTCTCGGAAGGCACCTCAGCTCCTACTGTGATATACGATACACGTATCCGGAGAGGTTCCGGACGTAATCGTCAACGCAGCCAGTCAAGATCCACATTTCAGGTAATATACAGCCGTCCGAGGTTATTCAATTGAAGAAAATCCTGATCCTCCTTGGAATCCTCCTGATGATCGGAGCAGCGTCAGCGTACGAGATCACGATCGATGCTCCTTCCACTCTGCAAAGGGGTAAACCGCTCGTCGTGAACGGGACGAGTACGCTGCCTGCAGGGACCACCGTCGACCTCCAGCTCTCCATGTCCGAATATACCGTCACGGTCATCGAGACGCTCCCCGTCGTGATCCAGGGAGACAAGAATTTCTCCGTGGTATTCGGCACCAGTGCCCTGACAAGAGGCCAGTACAAGGTGGAAGTGCTCCAGACACAGGGGTATGCCTATCTCGGGGGCTCGGTCACGCAGAGGGTGATCCAGATCATCGACCGGTCCAATGAACTCGAGATCACCTCGGAGCTGACCCAGTATTCTGACAGCACCCTCACCATCGCAGGACGCGTCAACGGTGCGGGAAACCGGGGAGTCGAGATAGGCGTGACAGGCCCTTCAGGGAACGTATTCGGGCCGGCATTCATAAGCACCACAGGAACCGGGACATTTTCCAAGCAGGTACCTGTCAAACAGGAAGGTAAGTATGACGTGAGTATCTCAGACTCGAAGGGCTATATCGGAAACGTGACATTCACGGTCCTGAAGGTGTCGGGGCCGGTGACCGTCATACCCACCACGACACGGCCCGGGACACCCACTCCGTCACGTTCATCGGTATCGGCATCCGGTGTCGCCTCCCGCGAGGCCCCTGCCTACTTCACCATATACCCGAAAGCGGGAACCGTCCGGTTCTTCACGTCCACCTCGCCGGACATCGACTGGGCCGTCGAGTACCTTGACGAGAAAGGTGCGCGGATCAAGGTGGACCAGAAGAGCAGGTCGAGCCCTGAGGAAGCGGTCGTGCAGGGAACGGGGGCTGCCATCTTCGTGATGGTCTACCCGAACACTTATTCCGACAGGGGAACGGTAACCCTGTACGCCGAGAATGCAGATCGGGTCGAGGTGACCGGTTCCCCCCCGGCAGCGCTTGCTGCCGCTACCACCGCCCCAAAAACAACGACAAAATCATCGCCCCTCAGCTTCGTCCCGTTCCTCGGCGCCCTGGGAATTCTTGTCCTCCTCGCGATGAGGAGGACCTGACCCACCTATACCATTTTCCCCGTCCTTCAAAGGAACCCGGGCATGTCCGGGTCCGGATGGTTTCTGCCTGACGGGCGATGATATCCGTATGCCGCTCGTTCCGGTTCATGAATGCCGGATACATTTTTTTGATCGGCAGGCGACATGTACTATCCGGGCCGAGGTAGTCTAGTCCGGGAAGGCGGTGGTCTTGAAAACCACTGGTGCCCTGCACCTCAAGAGTTCAAATCTCTTCCTCGGCGCTTCTCACGAGTATTCACCACTTTTTCGGTCTTCGACCTGACTTTCAAATCAATTTTAAAAAAATGCAACGATGTGTCAGCCAGACCCGGGGCGTTAATCATGCCGCTGGGGGAGCCCGGGCCCAAGCTTCAGTAATGTCCGCCGGTTTGTTTGATCTCCCAATTCAAGGATCGCGTTTCCCTTCAATTCACCAAATCCCGCTTCGGCTTCCGGTAGACCATCCCCTGGAAGAGCGCGATCCGGTCTCCGGAATCGTCCGTCACCGTGACGACATAGGTCGCGAGTTTCGGGTTCTCTGCAAACTCCCCGGCATCCGCAAAAAGCTCCCCTTCCCGTGCGGCCTTCATGTACGTGATCGACGCGTTGATTGCAGCTGCGGGGATACCGTGCGAGTTGGAGGCCAGGGCGAATGCCGTGTCGGCGAGTGTGAAGATGGCACCGCCATGTACGGTCCCGTGGCTGTTCAGGTGCTCCTCCCGGATTTTCATGCTCACCCGCGCAGTTCCCTGTCCGACATCGATCATGCGGATCCCGGTAAGGCGGGCATATGCATCCCTTGAGAAGAAGTCCGTAAGATCCAATCAGTTCACCAGGAAGTACTGGCAGAACTGACACGAAAATGGTTCCTCTCACGCGGAATGGTAAGTGAATCTACTCTTTTTTTACCTCCTGATGACAGAAAACCGGTGCAGGCAGGATGGTCCGGGTTTACACTGCTCACCCTGTAGGAATATTATGATACCCCAAAAGGAGGCCGGTTGATCCTCACGGTTCCGTTTCACCTCCATATCCTGGCGTCCTGTCGGGGATCGGCAGATATGCACTTTCACGCCGCTCCTGCCACCCGTGGATATACCCCCTCCAGGAAAAAACCTGTTGTGGACCCGGCACCCGGACAGGAAACCCCCTCCTAAAGAAACAATCAGGTTCCTGTTGTGCTCCTGCGAGATCCACTCACCTCACGGGCGGACCCGGGTAGCCTCCGGTCCACGATGTGCAGACCGGCACGAGATATCAAGGGGTAAATGATGTGTCTCTCCCGAACTGGTGGAAGGGCATTTCTCCAGTGGAAATAAGGGGGTATAAAAGCCTTCTGAAATGCATCGTTTTACCATAAGAACTATATCTGAAGATTTCTGTTGAGGGTAAACTTACTTCATTTACTTCGCTTCAAGCCCCCACCTGGGACAGGAAAAATTCTTCCCGGACAATCACTCCCTGCACACCCGGGATTATCTTTCAGACAGGACCGGCAGCGATTCTGACAGCCCGTCCTTCCAGGAATACCGGGGCAGTCTCCACCGGAAATAAAGGGGTATAAAAGTCTTCTGAAATGCATCGTTTTACCATAAAGACTATATCCGGAGGGATCTTCGGAATGATTACCTCTCCTCATCCAACGGGAAAAAAGATCGCGCCCGGATGCCAGGGAGTCTGCTTCCTGAATAACTGCCTCGAAAACCAGGACGTCATTTTTGTAAAAAAAAGATCCTCTGCCCGGGAATTATATGATTCCTGGATCCGGTTGCACTCCGATGAACACAGGTGCCTGGGTCAACCCGGGCAGGACACATGATGGGTTGTATGATCATCCTTTTTTATTCCTGACGCTCTAGCTGTACCGGTAAGGTTTCCCATGTGCATCGCAATCCCTGCCGAAGTGATCGAGATCAAGGACGGAAACGTGGCGATGGTCGACTACGGCGACCTGCAGCAGGAGATCAGGATCGACCTTGTCGATGTAAAAGTCGGCGAGTTCGTCCTTGTGCATGTCGGGTACGCCATCCAGAAGCTCTCCAGGGAGGAAGCGCTCGAGACCAGGGAGATCTTCAGACAGGTGTATGCGGCACTTGAAGAAGAAAATCCCGTGGGAACCTGAATACACGTCCCCACAGCAAGGAAACGCCTGATCATTTCTCCATTTTTTTCCAGGTATACGCGAAGCGCTGTATCGCAGTGATGTGGCCCATGATCCCGAACAGGATAAGGAGCCACCCTATGTACAGGATGCCGAGGAAGCCGCCCGGGACGATGAGATCGAGGACCCCTGCGACCATGATGAGGAAGAGCCTGTCCGCACGCCCGAGGACCCCGCCGTAGTGCCTCCCGACCCCGACCGCCTGTGCCTGGGTCCCCATGTAGGACGACATGAGCACCCCGGTCAGCGCGAAGACACCGATCGGCCAGGAGGTGAATCCTCCCGCGAAAATCCCCGTGATGATGAAGATGTCGGAATACCGGTCTACCGCGTGGTCGAGGAGGTCACCCTTGAGGCTCTGGATGTTCATGCTCCGCGCGAGCGCCCCGTCGAGGGCATCGAAGAATGCATTCAGTGCGACCATCAGCGTGGCGATCGCCTCGTTCCTGCCGTAAAACGCAATTCCTGCAGCTCCGGCCACGATGAGGGAGGCGACCGTGAAGAAGTTCGGGGTGAGCCCGATACGCCGGGATACGGCCACGAATGGGCTGAGCCAGCCTTTGACATACGGCCGGAAGATCTGGTCGAGTGTCATGCGGCCCCCAGGAAACCGGACCAGTCAATCATACCATGAGACGGAGGGGTCTCCCCCTTTGAGAAGAGGAGGACCAGGTCTGCAATCCGGGATGGGACTTCGGTCGTCGTCTCCAGTTCGAGAATTGTCTGCGGGGGGTGTTCCTCGAGGGTCTCGATCAGGATCACGTCGAGCGCCTCTGCCTCCACATTTTCCCTGACCTTCTCCTCAGGATACCCCCTTGTCCGGAGCCGGTCGGCAAGGACATCGGGCCGGCACCGCAGGACCACCACCCTGTCGCACGGGAGGAGGTGGGCGAGCTGGCCTTCGACGAACCCATCGACCGGGATGAACTCCCCGGACCAGCGCTCCTCGTCAACCATATCCACACCTCTCACGGGGTCCTTCCCGATAACGTAAGGCCCGATCGTCTCGATCAGCCTGACCACCCTGCAACCCCTGGCAGCGAGCTCGTCCGCAACCGATGACTTACCCGTTCCCGGTGTCCCGGTGATGCCGACCATCATACGCGGATGAACTGTTGGAGATACATGCGGATTATAACTTCTCAGGGATGGTTCCCTGTTTTTCGCGGGCGCGGGAAGAGAGGAGCATGAATGCAAACAGGATGAACGCGCACAGGGTGAAGGCAAATCCGATAACGGCACCGATCGTCGCCTCGAAAACCCGGATACTCTCCGGGCCCAGGGTATCCTTGATACGGACGACGAGAAGGAACCTGACCATGCTTCCCAGGTAAAGGAGCGGGATGCCTGCTGCGAGTGCGCCAAGCCTCCTCCTCCATGGAATACGGTATAACAGGAGAGTCAGCACGATGAACAGGCAGAAGAAGGTCACACTCGAATTGACCAGGGAGATGCGAAACGGGACCCAGCCGGCCTGTGTCAGTAAGAGGACGGAATCGTAAGAGGTCTGCACCAGCCCGCCGCCGAGGATCCGGGAGATCCAGACAAAATGACTCAG
>JAJRBP010000106.1 GCA_028679405.1 Methanoregulaceae archaeon
GCCAGAGGATCTCCATCCGGCAATGCCCGGTGACCGGTTCGCCATAGAGGGTGCCCGAAAGGGTGACCTCCGCAGCCGAACGGTTTGCGGAGAGATCGACGATCCTGAAAACGGCTGACGGGGAGACGAGGTCAGGATGGAACCGGACACCGCTACGCGCCACCTCGACCGCAAGCGTGCTCCGATCCACCGGGTCATCCGTCCATACGCCGGCGCTCTTCCTTGCACCGCAGGAAGGGCAGCCGGTATTCACTACTCTGCGGTCGCAGGTGAACCATTCGGTCTTCCCTGCCCTGCACTTGTCGCAGGCACCTGCATCTTCCGACGGCCCGCCGCAACGTGGACAGATACTGTCCCTTATGGTTCGCTCCTTCATAGGCTTACGATCTGGGCATGAGGGACAGTGCCGATGAGCATGCAGCAGGACGCGTCTATTATCCCCATCCTGACCGCGAGATCGACCGTGCGCCTCCCCATGAGGTTGATATTGCTCCCCTGCTCGAGCGCCTTCCGGACCTCGTCCTCGCTCGCGACCGTTTCACCGTAGAACTCCTTCGTGATCCGGACCGAGAGCTTCCCGTGGGTTATGGTAGTGCCAATGAGTTCCCGGTCACAGACGGCCACCACTTCGTTGCCGTCAGGAGAACGGTGCACTTTTAAAAACATCCAGAAACTATGGGAGCGGCAGAGTGAAAAAACTATCAGAGGGAGATATCGACCCCATACACCCTTGACGGGGTGAGGACATGGATCCGGTATACGTCGTCTTCTGAGAGCAGGCCTTCATCGTACAGCTTCCTGGTCATCCTCGGGACCGAACGCGGCCCGGTGACCGCACCAGGCCTCGAATTCTCGTCCATATAGTCACTCTCGAGCATGAATTCCCCCTTCGAATGAAGAAAGTCGGCGAAAGCCGTACCTTTTGCGGTCACGGACGGGACGAGCGGGGTTCCGGTAGTCGCGTAGTGTTTCACAACCTTTCCGGCCCTCATTCCTGCCTTCCCCGCCATCTCTGCGATATCAGCACACGGACCGGATTCGGCATGGACCTGCAGTGCGCACCCGAGCCCGGCCGCGAGCGACAGTGCATGCGAGAGGACATCGAGCGAAGCCGACCAGATCTCCGGGGAGACCTCGTAGTGCGGCCTCCCGCTCTTGAGGGCGATCGCCTTCCCTTCCTCTACGTATCGTGCGGCGAGATCGAGACCGCCCTTCATAGTCCCGGCGGCTGTATCAGGATCGGTTGCCTCTGCGAGATGCGTTATTTCAGCCGGGTGGACCCCGAGCACCGGAAAGACGACAACCCCGGTCTCCCGGATCTTCTCTGCGACCCTGAGCGTCTCCTCGAATACAGGGATAAAGTCGGCTGCCGCCCCCGGCCGGATACCAAAAGATCCTGCAGGTTTGCTCACGAGGAAGATATGGGTCCCGCCCGAACGCCTGAACTCCCGGGCCGCCTCGATCCCGCGACCGTTGACAGGATCGATATGGATGTGATCATCCGTGATCGGGAACCCGCTCATGTACTGATACCCCCCGAAGTCTCTCCTGAACGCGATGGTCCGGAACATCCGTGATCGGGAACCCGCTCATGTGCCGATACCACTCGTCTCATCTGTTTATCGTTCCATTCCGCCCTTCTGCTGATCCAGGCACCTGACGATCTCCATCATCGGGTACCCGTCTTTTGGCCGGAGTCCTGCCTCGCAATATGCGAAACCGACCCTGGTGACGATCCCGACATTGAACATCAGCCCCTGGACCTCGCTGTACCCGAACGCATTCGGGTGCATCAGCTCCCGGTCGAGCACGACAGTGATCTCCTCCACGTGCGGCTGGAGTATCACGCTCTTCTCGATCGCTGTCTCGAGGGCCGATGCACTCGAGCGCGACACGGGCGAGCCCACCCACTGGTGATAGAGGGCCCCAAGCTTGATCCCTGCTTCGAATATCGCCTGTTCGCGGTCTGTTGTCATATTTTCCCCTAATTTACAGAATGTTGTGGCTGAACATGCACATCAGATCAGTTTGATGATCCCCTTCTTCGGCTCCATCGCCTCCCCATAGCGGAGGAGCATCTTGATCTGTTCCTCGACCTCCTCCCTGGAATGCCCCCGCCCGCTGAGGCGCTCGACGACCTCCTCGATCCTTGCCCTCCCGTTCTCATCGGCCAGGTCCTTTATCGTCTCCTTCAGCTGCCTTATCAGGTCGCGTCTGCCTTTGGAGAAGCCGGTTGCAATCTTGTCGATGTCGAAACTCCCTGTCTGCGCATCGTACGCGACCTGGCGGAGGCAGCGGTCTACCGTGGTCACGACGCGTTCCGCGTCGGCCCGGTCGATCCTGTTCGAGAGCCGTATCCGGGCGCTCGCCTCGGCAAGCCGTACAAGTGCCTCGAGCTGGCGGGCGGTCACGGGCACCGGCTTGTTCGAGTCCGCGAGGTCACGGAGCTTCATGTAGTATGCGATGAGCGTCTCTCTCGCTTCTTCAGATAGGATCGGGAAACAGGTCCGTTTCGAGAAGGCAACATACTTTCGGAAGAGCGCGGGGTCGATGTCGGGGGTGACGGGCTTGAGCTGCTCGGTGATGTAGTCCTCGTCCACCCCCGGGATCGGGTCCCTTGTATGCTGCGCGATCAGTTCCCCGATGCCGTGTGCCTTGAGGATATGCTCTGCGATTGCGCTGTCCATCTTATGGTCCGGGCGGTCGGTCATCACGAAGATGAGGTCGAACCTCGAGAGAAGTGAGGCAGGCATGTTGATCTGCTCGGCAATGGGAGCGAAATCGTCGAACCGCCCGTACTTCGGGTTCGCGGCGCCGAGGAGGGCACACCGTGATTTGAGTGTCGCGGTGATACCTGCTTTCGCCACGCTTATGGACTGCTGTTCCATCGCCTCGTGAAGGGCGCTCCTGTCCCCCTTCTCCATCTTGTCCATCTCGTCGACCGCAGCGATTCCCATGTCTGCAAGGACGAGGGCCCCCGCCTCGAGCGTCCACCTGCCGTCCCCGAACTCGTCCTTTACCGCAGTTGCGGTCAGGCCTGCAGACGTGGACGACTGGCCGCTCGTGTAGATGCCCCGGGGTGAGAGCTTGACCACGTACCTGAGGAGCTGGCTCTTTGCCATCCCGGGATCTCCGATGAGCAGGACGTGGATATCCCCGCGCAGGTGGCTTCCGTCCGGCATCTCCTTCATGATCCCGCCGAAGAGCTGGAGGGCGATCGCCTCCTTCACCTCCTCGCTCCCGTAGATTGTCGGTGCGATCGAATGGATGATCTTCCGGTAGACCATCGGGTCGCGGGAGAGCTGCCTGATCTCCTCCTCTGCCTTCTCGTCGATCTCCACCTCCTCGAACTCCTTCTCGGCGATCTCGATCGAGTTGCATTCGAGGTAAATATCGAAGATCGTGTTCTTCTCCCCGTGCGTGGTCCTCTGGACCGACCGCAGGATCCCGTTGATCACCACCCGGTCTCCGGGTGCCGCGTGACCGGTGAGGTCGTCGGTCACGTCCACGTCAAGGGTCTGCGGCTGTTCCCCGCCCCTGAGTCCTTCAGGCGACTCCTGTATCCTGATCTTCTGCGAGTCGACGAACGTGGACTTCTTCGCAATGAGGTCGAGCTTCCTCTGCGAACACCCCTCCATTCCGCACGCTTCCGGCTCCCTGAACCGCCCGTATCCCTGGGTCCTCCTGGTCTCGTGGCCGGCAGGGCACCGGAAGACCGCCTCGGTGATCCGCGGCCTGACCTCGGTGGTCT
>JAJRBP010000111.1 GCA_028679405.1 Methanoregulaceae archaeon
CTCCCGGAGTCGAACCGGGGACATCGCGGTAGCCGCGCAGTTACCTGAATCGGTAAACCATACTACAGCCGCGCACTCTACCAGGCTGAGTTAAGGCGGGTATTGCGCTCATAATATAGGGAACGAGATGCTATTAAACGTATCGCTATTCCGCTCAAATATCTCCGCTAACGGTTTCTTTTTTATAATTCAGAGTGCAAATGTTATGTGATGACTCGCAACACCAGTGATGCGGGCGATCGTCTTCTTTGTCGATAGCCACGCAAAGGAATCGATCACTGTTTTCGACACCACCCTGCGTGATGGTGAACAGACACCCGGAATCTCGTTTAAATTCGAACAGAAACTTGAGATCGCACGACAGCTCTCTGATATTGGAGTGCATACCATCGAAGCAGGTTTTCCTGCTTCCTCGTCCGCAGAGCTGGACATGGTCAAGGCCATCGCATCCCTCGGACTCGATGCGAAGATCTGCGGACTGGCACGGTCAAAGAAGGAAGATGTCGATGCCTGCCTCTCCGCAGGGGTGGATATGGTGCATGTCTTTATACCCACCTCCGATGTCCAGAGGACCCATACCATCAACAAGAGCCGCGAAGAAGTCCTTACGATTACCAGTGACATCATCAGCTACGTCAGGGAGCACTGCGACCTCTGCATGTTCTCGGCCATGGATGCGACCAGGACCGATTGGGATTACCTGATCAGGGTCTTCCAGACAGCTGCAGAAGCAGGGGCTACCATCATCAACGTTCCGGACACCGTAGGGGTAATTACGCCGTCTGCGATGAAGCTCCTGATTACCAGGATCGGACGGGAGGTGGAATGCCCCATTGATGTGCATTGCCACAACGACTTCGGTCTCGCCGTAGCAAACACGATTTCCGCTGTCGAGGCAGGCGCATCGCAGGTCCAGGTGACGGTGAACGGTCTTGGCGAGCGGGCGGGAAATGCAGATCTTGCCCAGACCGTAATGGTTATAGAATCGATTTACGGTTCCAGTACAGGGATTCGAAAGGAGCGCCTCGTTGAGACATCCCGTCTCGTCACCAGGTGCGGGGGTTTTGCCATCCCACCCACGCAGCCGGTTGTAGGGGAGAATGCATTCTCCCACGAGAGCGGGATCCACTCCCACGGAGTGATCGCCTGCTCGGCGACATTCGAGCCCGGGATCATGACCCCCGAGATGGTCGGGCACCGCAGGCGTCTCACCCTGGGAAAGCATGTAGGCCGGCATGCTGTCCGCCAGATGCTCGTCGACGTGCATCTCGAACCGAGCGATAAGGAGCTCGATGCGATTGTCGAGAAGGTGAAAACAGTATCCAGCCGGGGAAAGAGGGTGACGGATGCGGACCTGTACGAGATCGCAGAGAGTGCGATGGGAATATCGACCAACGACAAGGTGATCGAACTCCTGGACCTGGCGATCATGACGGGTAACCATGCCATTCCGACCGCAAGTATCCGTGCAATTGTCCATGGGACAGAGCACGTGTTCTCGGCAACCGGAAATGGTCCTGTCGACGCTGCCCTCAAGGCGATTCTCGGAGTAATCCCATCCCCGGTCCAGTTGAAGGAGTTCAACATCGAGGCGATCTCCGGAGGTTCGGACGCACTCGGCCATGTCACCATCGCGGTCGAGGACCAGCACGGTCATGTTTTCGACGCGAGTGCGTCATCCGATGACATCGTCCTCGCATCTGCAGAGGCGATGATCAATGCACTCAACCTCCTCAACAGGGTTGAAAAGATCGGCTGAAAAAAGAAAGAAGGACGAAAAGGTTTTTAGGATGCACTTGGGGCCGGCCCCTCAAGTGCCTGTTTGATCGAAGACTGCAGCTGCTCGAATTTGCCCTGAAGCATCGTTTCCTGCTTCTCAAGCGATTTAATCCGTAATTCCAGGGTCTCGATCTTCTCAGTAAGATTCCCGGTCACCGCATCCTTCTTCTTCTGCATCATCACAGTGCCGACACTCATAAAAACAACTCCGTCATCGGGGAGATCTGAAAGCTCCTCAATGGCTCTTTTAGCCTCCCGGACTGCCATTTCATATTGTGCCTTCTGTCCGGCCACGGTCTGGAGCTGAGTCTGTATCTGCTGGAGCATGGCGACCTGGTTCTGGATTTTTGGTGAGATCTTATTCATAGGTAGTAATTCCTCCCGATTTTATTAATTCCTTCATATCTTCTGCAATACTGACGAGCCTCAACCAAAGGTTCAGGGAAGCGCGGAGCGCCGGGATGTCGGCAGCATACACACGCAGGACGAGAATATCCGGGGTTTCAAGCCAGCATTCAGCTTTAGACCGGCTATGACTTTCATCGGCGAGCTCCGGCTCGATAGAACGGTAGATATGACCTGCACTGCCGGATCTGAATCGGAAAAGAGCCACATGCCTCATCGTCTGATGTTTGGTCATTTCTCAAAACCACTCCGGAGATACAGAAAAATATTAGAGATTTACCCGTTTCTAACGAGCTTTAAGGTCCTTGATTGCAGCACCGCGTTCCTTGAAAAGAATCCTGTGACCGCAGTACGGGCACCGGACGTTCTGGTCAATCTCAACTTTCTGTTTGCAGCGGGCGCATTTGTAGCCGCCAGTCACCGGCCTAAACCTCCTTCTGGAGAGCGCGCTCGATCGTCCTCAGCGCAATCTTCTGAACAGGCGTCATCGGGACATAAGCTCCTCCGGCGAACTTGAATCCACACTTCTTGCAGAGCCAGATCCCGGTCCCTTTCCGCCTTACGGAGTTCATATCGCATTTCGGACACCGGTGGGCTGCCTTGGAGATCTTCTCCATCTCCGCAACTCTTTTCCGGACGAACCTTCCATATCGTGGGCCGAATCGCCCCGCACTCCCTGTAACCTTTCCTTTTGCGCTCAGATTCTGTCTGCTCATGGACGCGACACCCCTCAAATATGTCTTAGACTATTTGTTACCCGCCCTAATATATTTGATTGAGGATTCTGACCTCCCCTTCCCCCTTGGTGATCCGGTTGATCAATTCGTAGAAATCGCTCTGAATTCCTGCAGGGATACGGACCACACATATCCAGGATCCATTCTTCTGCCACTCCTCCTTCTCGATAGTTGCTGCAGCCTGGATCTCGCGGTATGCCCGGGGAGCATGATCTGCCGGGATCTTCACGGCAATCCGAAGTTCCTCGAACCTTATGGGAAGAATTGGGCGAAGTGCTTTGACCGTCTCTTTTACCAGTTCATCGACCGATTTGAAGAGATCGATGTTTACCCTTGTTTCCTCCATTGCCATCTCGATCCGCTGGGGAGGGTGGGGCAGGTTTGTCTGCGGATTAATCGCGTTCCGTGCGATAAAGGCGATCACCTGCCTTCGTTTCTCGGCGATCATCCTCCTGCGCTGGTCTGCGGTAAGATGGATCTCCCCCTTCTCGATGATCCGGCGGGCAATGGTTGGAAAATCGGTCGTATGAAATACCTTCATAAGCGCTTCTTCAGATGCCCTGGTTCCATGAGAAGAGTTTGAGAAGATCTGGACTGCAGCGACGACATCGTCAAGGTCTGTCGTGCTGCCTTCCCGAACCTCTACCGCTCTGTCCGGATCGACCAGAAGCTCGAATTTTTCTCCATGGCTCTCGAGCCGCGCTACCACCGCCTGGTCAAGTGGTATCATCTCAACCGCTCCGGTATTACTTCTCGAATTTCTCCACGTAACTTGCGACCTCTTCCTTGCTCATCTTGGAAAAGATCGCCTTTTCTGTCCGGATATATCCGATCTCGACCGTGTTGACATCGAATTTTCCTTCGGTTGCATCGTGAAGGGCTTTTAAGCCAAGGAGGATCGATTCATCCATGGTCGAGTCGTACTTATAGTCCTCTTCGAAGAGTTTCATCGCTGCCGGCCGGCCTATCCCGATTCCCGTCGCTTTGTATTCAAGGAGTGTCCCCGAAGGATCAGTCTCAAAAAGCCTGCCTTCTCCCTCACTCACTCCGGCGATCAGCAGTGCAGTGCCGTAAGGTCTTGCTCCTCCGAACTGGGTATAGGTCTGCATGTGATCGCACAGGCGTTTCGCCAGCGCCTCGACATCTATCCGCTCATCGTAGGTCACACGGTTGATCTGACTTTCAACGCGGGCCCTGTCTACAAGAGAACGGGCATCCCCGACGAGCCCCGATGATGCCACACCGATATGCTCGTCGATCTTGTAGATCTTCTCGATGGAAGATGCTTCGAGCAATCGGGAACTAACCCTTTTATCGACGATAAGGACCACGCCCTCGGCGCATTTGATCCCGACCGCGGTCGTGCCCCTTTTTACCGCTTCTCTGGCATATTCAACCTGATACAGCCGGCCGTCCGGGCTGAATACAGTTATTGCCCGGTCGTATCCCATCTGGTATTGTGGTTGCATTCTGTCTCCTCGATATCCATTGTTGTGAGGAACAATAGCTCGCGGTTTTTAAATCCTTTTTCAAAGAGATCAATCTTCACCCCGTGCCGGTGGGATACATGACAGGACTCGCCATTAATCGAAATATCTTCATCACAGGACTCCTGATCGGGGGGGATCTTCTCCTTTAAGGATCGTATCGTGCCGGAAATTTTCTGGGTACGGACGACCAGACGACGGCTTCCCACCGCGCAAACAGTGGATAACGCAATCATGAGGTCCTGTTCCATTCCCCGCCTGCACCTGAGGATTGCATACGGTCCCGCAGAATACACAACGGCCATATGGATCCGGGCCGCGCCCAGGTCACCGAAAATGGAAGTAACCGAATCGAGCAGTGTCGTATAGAGAACTTTCGGATCGGCAGGTATCTCCGGGACAAGCCGTACCAGGATATATCTCCTTTTCTCCCTCATTGTCGGAGGCCGGGGTTTCATGAGACCACCTCAACCAGCGGGCGTGGTTTCAGGATCCTGGCCACGGATGAAAGGGCATGCGATGCCCCGGACTCGTTCATTCCGAACAATGAGCACAGGGCAATCATTTCAGCAGGGGAACGCTGGTCGAGGATTGAGGTTGCTCCGCTGGAGAGTGTGATATCGAACCCAAATCGCTCCTGGAGTCGAATGACATCGTAATAACGCTCGAGAACTCTCTGTCTCTGGACCCCCCTGAAGTGTATGATCGGATAGAGGTCAATATCGATCGCAACTGATTTGTCCGTAGCTATCCTGGCTGATACATGGTCGAATGAGTGCCGGTCAGTTACGTATACATTCCTGAGGACCCGCACCCCCTTCATGCCAAGCGCAGCCCTGTTGAATGTGGTATCCCCGGCATTTACCAGGACAATCATACCTTCCCGGTTCGACCTTTTCAGGGCCTGGCCCAGCGCGGATATTGTTCTTACGTTGATAATAATCCCGGGGATTACATGGAAATCGCCCGTTGAAAAGCCGGGATGATCTATCGCGACCATGCTGTCGAATCCAAGCATCTTCGCCTCGAGTGCCATTCTCATCGTTGAGGAATCCCCGTGAGGATAGGGAAATACGCAGGCGTCAGTCGCGTTCATCAGAAAGAAATGATTGAGGAATTATTTGCCAAGGTTTCCATGGGATCGGATACTCGGGCGCGTCTTTTCTGTCCCGATTCCCCGGCTCCTCATCCCACGACCCTTTCTTCCGGCACTGGTCTTCCCGCGTTCTGCCCTTCCCCTCTGGCCTGGTCTCCCTACCCAGCTGAGAACCGGGTCACTACGGATAACAGGGTGATGCCCGTCCACCAGTATGACCTCGAACCATTTTTGCTTCCCGTCCTCTCCGACCCAGTAGGAGTTCAGCACTTCCATGTTCGGGTATTTTCGTGAGGCTCTCTCTTCTGCCATTCGCTGGAGGCTCTTCGCAGCGGTCATCCGGCTTACGCCCATCCTTGCAGAACGGCGTGCACGGACATAACGCGACCTTCTCCTGCCCCCTCTCCTTATCTTCACCCGTACGACGGCAATTCCCTGTTTTGCCTTATATCCAAGGGTACGGGCGCGGTCGATCCGGGTCGGGCGCTCGAGTCTGACAATACTTCCCTCTCGCCGCCAGTTCTGCATCCTCTCCCACTGGAGGGCTGATACCTGGGACTCGTCAGGTTTTTTCCACGCATCCCTGACGTATGCGTACATCGATTTTGACATGGGTCAATTCACCTGCAGGTTCGGCATCTTCATGCCACATTCCTTCACGGGACGTATCCCGCGTTCCTATACATATCACCGGGAACCCTATTAAAGCGCTCTCCCGGTCCTGTCACACACCTTTCCGCTTCTCAATAACCCGGATTCCCTCGATTGATGTACAGGGATACTGGCCCGATTCGTCCTTCTCAGCAGATTTTACCATGTCCCATACGGTGAGGAGCGCAACCGCCGTACCGGTAATTGCCTCCATCTCGACACCAGTCTTTCCCTGCGAGGTGACCCGGACAGTCGCCTGTATATACGTCTCCCCGATATCCATATCGACAGTGATCGAACCAACAAGTATGGTGTGACATAAGGGTATGATCCTCGGGGTCTCTTTCACCGCGAGCGTCGCGGCAATCCTGGCTGTTGCCAGCACATTCCCTTTGGTTACCTCCCCGTCCCTGATGGCCCTGATCGTCTCGGGCCGAAGGTTGATCCTGCCGGTTGCAACCGCTTGGCGGTTCACCTCGCGCTTCCCACCGATATCAACCATCTGCGCCTTGTCATCCGTGATGTGAGTGAATTCTACCATCTGTATTACTTTCCCCCATATAGCTGGCCGGGGATCATATCAGCCACTTCGCTCGCCAGGATCCCCCCGCCGCTTACGGACTCGGCTGCCGCCCCGGCCCTGCCGTTGACATACGCTGCGATGCATGCCGCCTCAAAAGCCGGAATCCTGCAAAAGAGCCCTGATACAACTCCTGCAAGCACGTCACCCGTCCCTCCTACCGCCATCCCCGGGGTACCTGTTTTGTTGAACCGCACCCGGGCACCGTCAGAAATGACATCAATCCTCCCTTTCAGGAGGATTGTTCCCGATATTGCAGCGGATTTTACAGAACGTCCCCTCCCTACCGGGTCGTCCGGGAGGCTGTTTCCGGTCATCCTTACAAATTCCCCTGCGTGGGGCGTATAAATCGTTTCACCTGCTCTCGGGAGGGGCTGGCGGAGGGCATCTGCATCGAAAACTGCTTTCCTGCAGTGCGGGGCGATTGCGAGGACCACGTGGTGACTCTCCGAACCAAGCCCGTTTCCACAAACAACCACATCTGCTTCCCTGGCAAGAGGGATGAGCCGTTCCAGGTGTTCCTCGGTTATGCGACTTCCGGAAAGCCGCTCATAGATCAGGTCCGGGATAGGTTCGAAGACCGGAGATGCGATCCTTACAATATCTGCGCCTGCCCGGAGTGCACCGATACCGGCGAGATAGGGCGCACCCTGGTACGGGCCGCCACCGATTACAAGGACCTTACCTCCTTCGCCCTTATGTGCGTCAGGATCTCTCGCCGGAACAAGGGTCAGCTCGCCCGGGCCGACGGTCGTCTCTGCCCCCAGCGGGATCCCGATATCGACTATCTCGGATCCCGGAACCTTTGGCCGGTGGAACGCACAGATCCTTGCCGCATTAATCCCCGGGGTAGGGACATCAGCAGAGAGGATAGGAGCTCCGGACCTGTTCGCAAGCTGCACACAGGTAAGAAGCGGTTCCCGGAGCGGCCCGCCTGATCCTGTCCCAAGTACTGCATCGATGATCAACCCTGCATTGTCGAACAGGTGAGAGGCGTTCCGGAGGTCTTCAGCACATCTGAACGGGTGGAGCCCCACCTTGCAGGTCCTGAGAAGTGCAAGCTGTGCCGCGCATTCCGGGCTCATCCCTCGCTCGTCAAGATAGCAGACATGAGTATCTGCGGTGTGCTGGAGGTAACGTGCGGCCGCCATCCCGTCTCCCCCGTTATTTCCTTTCCCGCAGACGACCAGGACGAGCCCGGGCGACCCTTCAGCTGCCATCGCAGCCAGTGATTTACCGGCACTCTCCATCATCTGCAGGCTTGTCAGGCCGAGGCTGATGGCGTTTCTATCTATGACGCGCATGCGGGCATGGGTAACTATACCAGTCTCAAGAAATTCACTGATCCCGGCGGGCAAGACAGACACAGGAATATATCCTGATTTCATGACGTATATTTGAAACGGTCATTCTGACGGATATCCGGTGCGATAATTCATCCTTTTTTGGAAACAGCGATGCATTTTCATATGAAACGCTCA
>JAJRBP010000267.1 GCA_028679405.1 Methanoregulaceae archaeon
ACGGACAAGGTCGAGCGGGTCGATATCCGCACGCCGACGATGGCGAACTGGACATCGGTGGCGATGTGCCTGGCCGGCCAGAATATCGCTGACATACCTGTGATCGTTGCTGCGGTCGACCCCTGTCTCTCGTGCACATCGAGGATCACCGTCGCCCGCGATAATGGAAAGAGAACCGGCGAAGTCACCCTGGATGAGCTCAGGAGACGGTTCATCTCCCGGCACCGCGGACCGGAGGGACCATGATCTCCCCTGCGCTTGCGATCGTCTACATCTTCCTTCTCCCGGGGTTCCTCTTCCTCCTCGCGTATGCCCTCTTCCTCGAGTTCCTTGACCGGAGAATTGCTGCCAGGATGCAGCACCGGGTCGGACCCCCGATCTTCCAGCCGTTTGCTGACCTTGTCAAGATGCTCGGGAAAGAGGTCATCGACCCCAACGGGGTGGACCGCAGGGTATTCGACGCCGCACCCCTCGTCGCCCTTGCCGCAGTGATGACCGCGTTCCTTTACGTCCCCGTTGTCGGGAGCAGCCCGTTTGCATTCCAGGGCGACCTCGTCCTCGTCCTTTACCTCCTGACCCTGCCGACAATTATCCTCTTTTTGCTCGGCTGGCTCTCAAGGAACATCTTCTCGGCAATCGGCGGGATCCGGGCGGTTACTCAGCTCTTCATCTACGAAGTCCCGTTCTTTCTCGCACTCCTGCTACCGGCCCTGATGGCAGGGACGTGGTCGATCTCGGAGATCGTCGCATGGCAGCAGAAGAACCTTTGGTTTGCCATCCTCCAGCCGATCGGGCTTGTCGTCGCACTGATCGGCCTCCAGGCGAAGCTCGAGCGGACGCCGTTCGATATCCCCGAGGCCGAGACCGAGATTGTTGCCGGCCCCTGGACAGAACTGACCGGAAGGAGGCTGGCAATCATGCACCTCGCGTTCGACGCGTACCTCGTCGTGGGAAGTGCACTTGTCGCAGCCCTGTTCCTCGGCGGCCCGGCGCTGCCGTGGACAATCTCGCCGCCGTGGCTTGCCTGGATCGCAGGGCTCCTCCTGTTCGTGGCGAAGACGCTTGCCATCCTGCTCGTCCTCTCGTCGATAAAAGCTGCCACCGGCAGGATACGGATCGACCAGCTGAACGACATCGGGTGGAAGTATATCGCGAATGCATCCATCGTCCAGGCGGGTCTCGTGATCGCCATGAACTACATGAGGGTGGTCCCGTGAGCGTGCTTGGCGAGATGTTTCGGAACCTCTGTTCGAAACCCTTCACGATCCTGTACCCGGTCGAGAAGGTCCCGATACCGAAAGGATTCAGGGGGAGGGTCGCCGTCACCGACGAGAGGTGCATCGGGTGCTCGAAGTGCTCGCAGGTCTGCCCGGCGACGGCGATCACGATGGTCCCGGGCGAACGCGAGGTCGAGTTCAAGGGGAAGATGGTCAACCGGAAGAAGAGGCCCAGGGTGAAACTCTTCAAGTGCATCAGGTGCGGGCTCTGCGAACGGCATTGCCCTACCCAGGCGATCCATCTCGAGTGCGAGCTCTCCAGCTGCGGTCCGGACTGCGAGGTCGTCACCACATGAAAAAGGCCGGGCCGGGATCCCGTTTCGCCGGACAACTCAGGCGGAGACTGAAGGGGGCTGTCAGGATCGCAGTGGTCGGCGTCGGGGAGGAGCTCTCGCCGGTCGACCGGCTCGGGATGGACACTGCCCGCGAGATCGGGAAGCAGCAGATCCCGGGGGTCTGTGTCTTCTGTGCGGGGACGGTGCCCGAGAGCATGACCGGGCCCCTCCGCGACTTCCAGCCCGACCACGTCATATTCATCGACGCCGCCGACATGGGGGAGGAACCCGGGACTTTTGCGATCGTCCAGCCCGGGAAGATCCAGGCGAGCCTGATGTCGACACACGTCCTCCCGTTGTCCGTGGTTATGGAGTTCGTCGAGAAAGATTCGGGGGCGAAAGTCACGCTCGTCGGGATCCAGCCGGACCTCGGGCGGACGGGGGAACTGACCCCCGGGGAGAAGGAGAGGATCTGCGGGAATATTGAGGTAATGGCCGGAGTACTGCGGGAAATATCGGTTTAAAGGCAGGCTCTCCAACAAAGTGCCCCTGACATTCAACCAGGAAGGCCGGCAGTAAGCCCTGAAACACGATTCTGTGGCATTTCTTTATAAAAGGCGGAATTTTTCAATGAAGGTGCAGGGCGATTGTATATCCCTATAAATGTCATCATTAATGGAGTTCTGAGGGACGATCTTTCTCAGGGTGGAGGAAATTACGGATGGAAGATATGGGCCTTTATATGCCCATGGCAGGGGCGGTTTTCAGCCGTATTTTTTAAAAATAATCGATTTAATGCCCTATTTTAAAAGGCAATCCCGGTCTCCCCGATTTGGGCATTTCCGGATCTGGATAAAAAGAAAAGGGGGCCGATACGGGGAGATTTAGATACTGAAGAGTCTTGATACGATCGGATTATTCAGAACTCACAAAAACTCCATCACTTCCGGCTGGAGCGTCTGCAGGTCGAGCACCACTGCCCGGGCCGGGGTGGGGTTCACGTTCATCTGTTTCTGGAAAGATGTCTGCGACTGCCAGGTGCCCGCGTTGATCCCGAGCACTCCCCGGTATTGCGTGATGCCCGCGATGTGGATGTGGCCGGTGTGAAGCACCTCGGGGATTGGATCGATCAGGAGCCGGTCCTCGCGGTCGGCCGCGATCGGCGTCCTCCTCCCGTACGTGGCTGCGAGGTGTCGCCGCTGGAGCATCGCATCCATCATCGGGCCGGGTTTCTCGTAGGTCGCGCCGGGGATCTGGCTGATCATGTCGTCGATCGAGCGCCCATGGTACATGAGCACGTGCACGCCCTGGAGGTTGACCATCGCCGGGTTCTCGACGAAGGTGCAATTGTCAGGAAATTTTTCGGTGAATTTTTCCGGGATCGCAGGCTGCGGCTCGGCCCCCCGGACGACGTCGTGGTTGCCCGGCGCGAGGATGATCCGTATACGACGCGGGACCATCGAAATG
>JAJRBP010000081.1 GCA_028679405.1 Methanoregulaceae archaeon
TTGTCTTCCTGCTCATTCATCTCCATTACCCCAGGAGGCGGTATCGCACCCGGCCCGGGCGGGTGTTTTTTCAACGAATATCATACCGTTTAAGGTTCATTGTATTTTACTTTTGTTAAAAGTTAACTTTTTGACAGGAAATGGTAGCTTATCCGCCGGGAGACTCATCTTATTTAGTGGGAATCGCCATGCAGATTGGTTTCACACAAATCGGGAGACTGTTCGGGCAGGGCTTATCACCCAAAATCATGGGATATGACGAAATCCACGATGCCGGAATGGTCTGATATGGTCTCGTGCGGTAAATCTCCCGGTACAGTCCAAAGATTTCAGTGCATAAAGTGTTTAACCAGTTTATATGTGGAAATGTTTTTTATGTAATCTGGCATTGATAATGTGTCCACACAGTCTGTGTGAGACTGAGGGTAATCTTTCATGACCATGGTCATCCCGGCCCCAGATTAAGTGGATGACCACGGTTATGTTCGTGCAGATTCTATTCCTTTTTCGTTCTGTTCTGGAATTCCCCTCGCGAAATTGGGTGTGGTTTTTTTCCTGCCGTGACCAGGGTTACGTTGACGAACGGAATATGATGCTGCTATTTTCATGGAAAGCAGGAAATGGAAAAGAAGAGATCGGGATCTCCCCGGGTTTTCCGGCAGAAATTACTATTCAGCTTCTCTTCTCGAGGAGCACCCGTATCTGCCTGAGTTCGTCGAGGATCTGCTGGTCTGTCGACCGGGGGGCAGATACGGAAGTCGCAGGGCCGGTTCCTGTCCCGTCTCCACCCGAGTGGCCACGTACCATCGTTCTTAAGAGTTCGCGGAGTTCCTCGGCATGCACGATCGCCTCGATCCTGATCTCCGGGACCGCCTGCCCCGAATAACCCGCGGTCTGGATCGACAGGGTGGAGATCTTCAGCCATCTCATGATCGGTCCCTGCCTGATATCGATGTTGGTGATCCGGTTATATGGCACAATCCCGGTCGCCCTGAACCATACCCCCCTCTTCCAGGAGAGCTCGTCCTCGCGGAGCTGGTAGAACATGCTCGCATAGTAGAGTCTGGTCCATAAAAGGAATAACACCAGGAGGACGAATATCACGCCCAGAACAATCTCATGGACGAACAGCGGAACATCGGAGAAGGCCGTGAATGGCAGGTAGAAGATGAGAAGGAAGACCCCAACCGTGAGGATTGCCTCCACTGAAAACCAGGTGATTAATTGTAGCGAAGGTTTGAACGGTGTATTGAGCGGGAAATGCTCACTTGTCATAGGATATCATTCATGTGCAGCCGGATAAGCATGTCGGACCGGGGTGGTCCGGCCTGGAATAACGAAGGAAAAAATAATCCGATGAGGATGAACAGTGAAGGATATAACGAGACCGGCTGACGGAGCTCTTCTCTTCCGAAAAAACAGGCAATTGCTTTTTAAAATCGAAGGCGTCGGAAAAATTAATCTTTTTCCCACTTTCCTGGTCCCGATTCAGTATTTGGGGAGAAAAAGCACTCCACTTTCCGCGATACTATCCAGAGGACACCAACAGTCAGGGCCATGGAAATGAGTGCAGCCAGCAGGATATACATTCCGGCGGTAAAGACCCAGTCCCGGTAGATCGATGCATCCATGTCGACCCCGAGCACAGCGGTGGTATTGCCCGAGGAACCTGAAACAGAATCGTCGACTGGTGCATAACCTGACATGAATGTACCCCACTTATCCGTGTAAGGGTTCTGGGAAGCAGTCGGCAGAGAAAGGGCCCCGAAGATCTCCATCCTGTCCGGTGAGTCGTAGGCTTCACCGATCCGGGCGCTCCCGGCCGGGTCGTCGAGGAAGAGGTCGTCTACCACGAATGTGATGTTCTGGTGGGAATCCACCCTCACGATATAGGCATTGGTAACCCGGTCATTCATGCTGCGCATGGTCCGGAGTTTTTTCACCACGGCGATGTACTTCGCAGAGAACTCATCGCCTGCACTGATGTCCTTCAGATCGCCTGCGTCAATCTGGGTAGCCATTACCCCTGCAACAGACCGGAGCTCGTTCCGCGTCGACTCCCTGATTCCCGTTTTCGCAACGTCGAATGCGTAGAGGGAGAGACCCGCTGTCACGATGATTAATATGACGGCTGCCACTGCCATCTTCTGGGAAAATTTCATCTCAATATCACCTTCTTTTTGAAAAACATGATCGAAAGTGCTCCGAAAACTCCAATGACCGTCACCAGTGATCCGGTTCCGGATCTGGTCGCGGGGGGCGTCGCAGGCAGGAGTGTCACGGTCAGCGGAACGGAGCTCCCGGCGCTCACCGAAACGGTATTCACCGAGTCCTGGTATCCCAGGGCTTTAAGCATGACGGTGCGTGTCCCCGGAAGGACCGACTGAAGAGTAGTGGGGGTATAACCCATGAACACATTATCGAGATAGATTTCAGAACCGGTGGGAGACGATATGACACTGATCTCACCCCCGCCGGGAACCTGTGTGGGTGAAGGACCGGATGGAGTGAGGATTGCAGGCACGTAGGCTTCAGTATTTGCCACAACCGGGACGGTGGTCTGGTAGTCATTGTATCCCTGGAGCGAGAGCCGGAGTGAATGTGCCCCGGGCATCACCCCGTTTATCGTGAACGATCCTGACGAGTCGGTCTGGCCTTTATAGGCATTATCGAAGTAAACGTTCGCCCCGGTGGGATTTGACGAGATCGTTACCCACCCGTACACCTGGGACGACGAGAGCTGCGCATTCATTGTCTGGCGGGTATTTGCAGTGACGTACACCGTATTCGACCAGTCGCTGTACCCGGACATCCGTATGAGGACGTTATGGTTTCCGGGAAATAGTGACACGGTGATCGGTGTCACCCCGCGGTAGGAGTTATCAACCGAGACCTGGGCTCCGCCCGGTACGGATGTGAAATACACATCACCGGTGTCCCGTGGCGGCGGCGGTGAGGATTTGAGCTGGGCGTAGAACGCCGATGTCTGGCTGGCGTATACGGTCACGTACTGCGAGACCGAAGTATATCCGTCCAGTTTTGCCGCGACGGTGTAGGTCTGCGGAGACAGCTGATCGATCGTCAGCGGCGAGTAACCCCTGTATTCACCGTTCAGATAGATCGCAGCTCCTGAAGGGCTCGTGGAAGCCGAGATCGACCCGGTGGAAGGGGGAAGTGGAGTCAGGGTTGCATAGAGGTCGACGCTCTCCCCTGGTCCTGGCCACCGGTCGACCTGACCGGTGTACGTCTGGTAACCTGGTTTCCGGATGGTGAATGTCAGGTAGGGCGACCATGTGGTGCCGACCTCGACCGTACATACCCCCTGCTGGACCGTACATCCAGGTTTGCCTGAGTCAAAGGTGACCGAAGCACCGTCTACATTACAATGGGTAATGATCCATCCCGTACCCGGGGCGATAGTGATTGTTGTGACAGGCCTGGTCGGGGGGATGGTGAACGTCGTGAAGGGGATCGTCGTGGGAGCGGTCGTGATGGTGGTCGGGGGCCGTGTCGTCGGTGCCGTTGTGGGTGCGTACGGGACAAGCGAAAGATCGATGCCCTTCTGCTCCCCGGAATTCAGGTTGAACGTCTCCCCGGCAGCCTGGTACCCGATGAGAGTTGCGGTGAGGCTGTGCCTCCCCGCCGGGAGTTCGATGCCGGCCACCGGCGTCGTCCCGTATTCAGTACCATCGATCACGACCGAGGCTCCCAAAGGGATCGAGGTAACAGTGACATACCCCACGTCTGCTCCGGGCATCTGCGCAGTTACCGCCTGCGAGACAAGGACAGAAAGCGCGAGGATCAGGGCGAACGCCCATCTTCTGTTCACGGTATCATCTCCTATGGATACTCCATTTATCCCGCTCCGCCTATATATTTGACCTTCTTTTGATGAACGGGCCCGGGTGATAACGGGATCAAAACTTTTCCGGACAGAGTGATTCAACGGGATGCAGGAGTGTCTGCCTCTGTACTCATATAAAATTAGTAATATCAGAAGGAGAACGCAGGAATCCGTAGTGTGGATGAAACCGGCCGGAAGGCTGCAGAGAGGTCTGCCAGGATCCCGGGCTGCTCCGGAAACAGTAAGCCCGACGGGGCGACGGGAGCGAACGGAACCTGGAATCCCTGCGACGATTCCGAGAGGGTGAAGAGGCCGGCCGGGTCTGTCCGCCGGTAGTTCCAGGTGGTGCTTTCATTATAGGTCACCATGTCGAGAATTGTATGAGCGGCATAATCATACTGCAGGGGACTGGTACTTTCCTGTTGTTCCCACGAGTGAGGTAAGCCATCAGGTCCCGACCAGATCAGGCGCTCGGACTGGTTCATGATCACGTCACCCGAGACCTCTGAGTGGATATCGATGAAGGAAAATCCTGCGGGAGAAGAGGACTCGGCAACGGCAGGGAATGCGACCACGGCAGCGAGCAGGAGGGCAGCGGTCACGGAGATGCAGACTGGTTTCATGGGTATCGCCTGTACATGGTTGCGATTGGGAGGAACCGCCTTACCAATACAATGACCACCACCGATTAAATGGCTTCTGGTGACAGAACAGGGAGGTTATACAATGTATCCGGTAGGTTTCCACGCGACATCAGTCGCCACGATCCCTGGTCTCCCGCGGGTCGGCCGAATTTAAGTGGGCTTCAGCCGTCATGTTTTTCATCGTATCCGCATTCGAAAAAGGGCATGCCCGGTCAGGTGGATCAGATGGTCTTTTCAATCCGGCCTTTTTTCATAATCGAGATCCGGCCTCCGCTCTGCGAGACTACAACGCCGATCGAGCGGGTGACCATCGTGATGGCGGCGATCGACGCATGACGCGATCCCATCCCCCCCGGAATATCCACCCCGCTGGCATCCACGGTGATATACCTGCCTGCAGCTTCCACGATACCATCCCCAGTGATAATAAATGCCCCGTCGAGCTGGGCAAATTCCTTGATCATCTCCCACTGCGAGGGATCGGTAATCCGGCGTTCCTGTTCCCCGTGACCATAAAACGGGTTCAGGACGAACTGCCGGGAGTATTCGAGTACCCGGGAGGTATCGCCGATCACGAAAGATGTGCCGATCGGCTTTCCCTCCCTCCCCTCGTGGGCGATGCCTGCTGCGATTCCCACGACAGAGATGAGGACATCAGACCTGACGTCTGTTCCTTCGCAGATCCGGGCTGCAGCATCGCCCGACAAAACCGGTAGAGCAGTCCTTTCAGCCGACGGCCCTATGACCTCGATGGTCGGGGTGTCACGTGCGATGCCTGCACCGATTGTCTCCCAGAACACCGCTTTCTCGAGATATAAAGAGCGTCGCCCGGGTGTCTTTTCCGCAAGCTCCCGGAGGAGTCTTGCACAGCTCTCTGCACTTTCGCCTGCCAGTACCATATCGCCGCGTTCCCTGGCCTGGTGAAAGATCTCCGCCTGTCTTGCGACAGCGGGAGGAAGATACGGCGCCCCCTGTTCCCTTCTCCGGCTGATAACCTGCTGGAGGATTCCACCGGTCACAAGGACACCTGAAATGATGAGGATTGCGATAATGGGCAGGATTTGTCCGCCATCTCCCGGAGGGGGGGGCGGAGGCCTGGACTCCTCCCCACCGGTCAGCTCGAACGCGATGCTCTTTGAGGCTGCCTGTCCGTCGGACCGGATGGCAGTGAGCATGACGGTATACGTCCCGTTATGTGCATACCGGTGTTGTTGCGGGAGGGCGGAATAATTTGCCGCGGTCCCGTCTCCCCAGTCGACCATGAGGGTTGATATAGTGGTATTCCGTAGGACCGGGGCCGTGTAGCCATTGAGGGTGACATTCAGGCCGTCGATTTCAGGTGAGAGGACAGTGACAGCGGGAGTGTCTATGGGCCCAGGGATGGGGGAAGATACGGGAGGGAACGGAGTACTCTGGGTTTTGGGAGCCGATATCGTGATGGTCACATTCTGGACGAATTCCTGCCCGTCGCTCTGGACGGCGGTGACAGAGAAGGTATACCGGCCCGGTTCTGCATAGGTATGGATGTTGGGAAACCCGGGATATTCCTGTACTGTCCCGTCCCCCCAGTCCCATTGCACATGGGTAATGTTCGTGCCCGGACTTCCTGATACTGCAGATCCGTCGACTGCGACAACGAGGTCCTGGATACTGGTCCGGTTGAGGGCGAGTACTGGCGGGGGACTCCTGAACCGTATCGGAGGAGTAGTAGATGCAGGGGGGGCTGGCGTGGCGTTTTCCGTTGGAGTGGAATTCACCGTCGGGGTGGATATCGCTGTCGGTGAAGTGACATTTGCGATGAACGGTGACTGCGTGGCGGTGGGGATCCTGATCGTCTCCGTGGTATTCGTAAGATTCGAATCGGCTGCTGTGGCGGCCAGGACTAGCAGGAATACAGACAACAGGGTGATGAGTATTCTTTCCGGCCGGGCTTTCCTGAAGAGATTGTACATATGCATGTCCGAAACGATCTGTCAATGTGATTTGCTGTTGATTCTTTATTAAAAGATAAGATTTTGAACCGAAAAAGACAGATGGTCCCCGATCCGATGGCTGGTTGTTGATCGGAGAAATGTGGTTATTATTTCCTTACCAGGCGATATCCAATCCCGGTCCCCATTCCAAGCGTGTATCCGAGACCGATCATCATAATCCCCATCGGTTCGAGATACCTGGCACTCTTCAGCGGGCCGGTATCTACCGGGTCGAAACCGATATCGCTGGCAAGCCGCATGACAACTCCTTTGGCTTCAGGATCATCACCGGCAACAAATGCAGTCAGCTGCTCATTTCCCACCCTGCCGGAGGACTGGTTCTGGGCAAAGACTGTATTGAAGGCCTTCACGACCCGGGCGGCGGGTACCTTCTTCTGGAGTTCTTCAGCCCCTGAAGTGGAGAACCCTATCGCGAGATCCATGTGCTGGTCCAGGGCATTTGTCACATCGACAAGGACTTTTCCGTCCGCTGCCCGCCCGATCCCCCGGACAGCCTCTTCGACTCCTGAAAAAGGCACCGCAAGAAAGATCACCTCGCCCCACCCGGCAGCAGCCTGAACCGGCTCCTTTGGATCCCGGTGTCCGAACCTGACCTCGTGTCCTGCCCGGGCAAGACCGGTACTCAGGGCTGTTCCAACGTTTCCACGTCCTATAAACGCAAGTTTCATTGTTTTCTGACTCCCTGACAGCCACCCATGGTCATGACCGGTATATATAGTATCCTGTCTCGGGCAGGTGGGTGGAAAGGGGTCCCGGTCGTAGTAATACCCGGGATCGAGCGTTATGTTCAATCAGAATCGGGGGAAGAAATGGTAATCCGGTAGGACGGCCCGGAGGATACCCCTGAAGACAGGACGCATTGTTATCTGTCTCCGGGACAAATATTCCTGGAACGAAGGCGGGGAATGGTCTCGAAAGTTCCGGATACGGAAACAACAACTGGTATAACTCCTCCCCGGCACAGGTTTGCCAGCCGGATGAGAAGAACGGGGAAGTCATTTATCAGGGAAATCCTCAAGGTCACTGAAGACCCGGGGGTCATTTCATTTGCCGGAGGGCTCCCGAATCCTGCTTTTTTTGATGTTCAGGGTATTTCAGAAGCGGCATCGGAGGTCCTGGCTGAGGATGGCAGGAGTGCGCTCCAGTACTCGACGACCGAAGGATATCTCCCCCTCCGCACCTTCATTGCCGGAAGGTATAAAACACGACTTGGCCTGACAGTATCCCCGGACGAGATCCTGATCACGAACGGGTCGCAGCAATGTCTCGATCTTCTCGGGAAGGTCTTCCTCGATGCGGGCGATCACGTGGCCATCGAGCGTCCCGGATATCTTGGGGCGATACAGGCGTTCTCCCTCTATGAACCGGTCTTCGACCCGGTCCCGCTGGAACCGGACGGACCAGAAGCGACACACCTGGATTCTGTCCTCTCGGGGTCCCCGGTCAGGATATTCTATGGGGTCCCTAATTCCCAGAATCCGTCGGGTATCACCTGGTCAGGGGAGAAACGCCGTGATATCGCCCGGATTCTCGCTGACAAAGGGACGGTGTTTGTCGAGGACGATGCATACGGGGAGATCCGTTTCTCCGGAGATACCCTTCCCTCCATGCGGCAGTTCATCCCTGACCAGACCATTATCACCGGCTCATTTTCAAAGATCCTCTCTCCGGGAATGAGGCTTGGCTGGATATGCGCACCCGGGGATATCATGGAAAAGGTTGTCATCGCGAAGCAGGCATCGGACCTGCATTCCAATTTCCTCTCGCAACAGATAGCATCCAGATATCTTGCACAGAATGACCTCGATTCCCATATCAGGAAGATCAGGAACGGGTACCTGCGCCAGTGCAGCCTGATGGCCGGTCTGATACGCGAGAGCTTTCCCGACGGCGTCTCTTTTACAGAGCCGCAGGGAGGAATGTTCATCTGGCTGACCCTCCCGGAAGGGTGCAGTTCGATGGAGGTATTCGATCTCGCACTGCGTAAGAAAGTCGCGGTCCTGCCCGGCCTGCCGTTTTACGTGGATGGAGGAGGTACGGATACTCTCCGGCTCAACTTCTCCAATTCTACCGAGGAGAAGATCATAGCCGGTGTTGAGCGCCTGGCAGATGTCGTCCGGACGGTTGGAAAGAACTCCTGAAAGCAGGACAGGAGAATAACGTTCTTCTTCCTGTTGATACCAAAACCCCCATTCATGGACCCGGAATCAGTCACCCGGAGAAAGGCGATCGGCCTGGCAATGCTGATCTGGATACTTGTCCTTGTCTTCAGCGCGGTCGCGGGGGTGGTACAGGCTGCATTTAACCTGACCGTCATTCAGCAGATCGCGGTTTTCGATACCGCGCTCTCGATTGCGGGGTTTCTCCTGCTCAGTTATTTCGGGTGGTGGAGGTCTGCCGGTTACCTGTCCACAGGCAGAATACGCCAGTATGCCATGTTCATACCTCCGGCAGCCATCGCATTCGTCTCGTTCTCGGAAAGCCCCGCGATCCCGGATCTCTCCGCGATCTGCGGGTTCGCCCTGCTTGCACTCCTGATCGGTTTTGCCGAGGAGACAACCTTCCGCGGCCTTATCCAGAATGCGCTCCTCCCTCTCGGAGCGAAAACAGCCGTCCTCTTCTCGGCATTCCTCTTCGGAGTGCCCCACCTTCTCAATGCCCTGGGCGGGATCTGGGACCCCGTCTTCGCAGTTGCCGATACGGTCGCGGCATTCGGTATCGGAGTGAGTTTTGCGGCTCTCCGCTTCCGTACAGGTACGATCTGGCCGCTTATCGGAATCCATGCATTGATCGATCTCAGCGCTTTTATCGCACTGGGGGGTTTGGAAGTGCCGTCGCAATCGGCGGTTACCCTGCTCGTGAATGTCCTCGTCGGGGCCGGTCTCGGAGCGTATGGTTTATACCTCATCCGGAGATGCGACGGGAACCCGGAAGCCGGGTGCCGGATATCATCCGCAGAGTGAATCCGCCCCTGCACTGGAAGGATAATCCGGCGAAAAGGTCCGGCCGGCAACCGGCTGATCCCGGGACGGCGGACGGATTCCCGGTGGCGAGGGTCGACCTTATGAGAGATCTTTTGGGACTGGATGCGGTCGGACCGGTAACCTGGTCATCCGGTGAAACATCATGACAATGAAAGCCGGGTGGATGATATCCGGCCTTTCGTTTTCATACCCGGAGAAGCCGTACAGGGGACAACGGAAAAAGACCCTGTCACCGCAGGACCGGAATTATCCCTTGCCTCTCCCGGTCAAAAGAGAACCGAATAAATACGGTGCACCCCAAGGTCTCTGGGATTGGCGTGATCCGGGCATTCCTGCCTGCCGTGGAAACCAACGGTCTGGAATCCGGTGCCCAGGCAGGATGGTCGCCCGGGATGACCCGGATCGTTGCCATGCAATAATGGGAGTGTGTATACATGAAGCACCTGGACGAAGAGAGCAGGAATAATATCTTCCTGATCGACGGAACTGCAAATCCAGCCCCCCTTGGTCTCTGCGCTTTCGGCCTTACGACCATCGCGTTGAGTCTCCACAATGCGGGAGTGACGGCACTGGGAAGCCCGGTCCTCGCGATGGCAATATTCTACGGCGGGATAGCTCAGGTTATCGCGGGAGCCATGGAATGGAAGAAGAACAACACGTTCGGCCTGCTCACATTCGGGAGCTTCGGATTTTTCTGGATCTCGTTTGCCACTCTCCTCCTCCTCCCCGCCCTCAACGTCACCAAGGCGCCGGGGCCGGTCGAGCTTGCGGCGTTCCTCGGGATATGGGGGCTGTTCTCCTTCGGGCTCTTCATCTGCTCGATCCGGATGCACAGGATGCTCATGATCACCCTCCTTATGCTTGTAATCGTATTCGTAGTCCTCATGCTGGCACAACTCACCGGGAATCCGCTCATTCTTTTCACAGGGGGAATAACCGGGCTTATTACCGGGGGCCTGGCGCTCTTTATCGGGCTCGGGCAGGCGATCAACGAGGTATACGGCTCAAAGGTCCTTC
>JAJRBP010000044.1 GCA_028679405.1 Methanoregulaceae archaeon
CCAGGTATGCGCACGGGCATTCCGCAGGGAGACGGGGAAGGACAGCTGCTGCTCGTGAAGATGGGGAAGGAGAAAACATCTCCTGGGAGCCTGGTCCGGACAGATCGCCTGGTAAAAGATCTCCTCTCCCCATCTCACCCATCGGAGCCCTGTACGGGTCTGGATCCTTGTTTTGAGCGATCGATCGGAGGCCGTAACGGCCCCCGTCTGGAAACATGCACATAAATCGTGTTTCAGGGCAAACGGACGAAATTGGATGCCACTTTGTAGGCGTTTACGGGCACGATCTCATCTCTGACGACCAAAAGTATGGGTGAAAAAAGACAGCCGCAGGAACGCTTCCAGTGGGACATGGCGGGCATTTTAATCTTTAAGATAATCGGTTATTTTTACAAAATAAGGAATAATTGCGGATAAAAAATCCGGCGTCCGGGCTTTTTCCCTCACGCCGCCGGCACTGTTTTCTCAACGCTGCGGATCGCGAAGCCGAAGGCGAGCGAGATAAGTCCCCAGAATATGAGATATACCCCGACGAGCGTCCCGAAGAGGACGAGGGCCCCGAAGAACGGGTATATAATGAAAATGATGGCGAATATCACCGGGAGAATGCCGAGAAGGATGAGGAGACCGCGATGCGGGATTTCGGGGTTTACGATCGCCATCACGATCATCATGACGCCGGTGATCAGGGTGACAATCGCGAGTACCTCGACGAGGAGAGCTGCGAACACCATCGGCCATACGAGTGCCGCGATCCCGGCGAGGACCCCGATGATACCTGAGATGAGGAGCAGGACTCCGGTCCCGGCAGGTTTTGCGAGCGCAGATACCACGGTGATAAGCCCGAGGAGGATGAGGATGATACCGATGATGCTCACCAGTACCGATGCCGCTACTCCCGGGAAAAGGACAATGAAAAAGCCAAGTATCAGGGCAATGAGCCCGATGAGGGCATAGCTTGCCCACGACACCTTAAAAGATTGGACTTCGATGGTTATCTCTTCTGTCATAGTTGTCAGAACCATTTCGGCCGGAGCTTATATAATTTCACCCTGCCGGGAGGGACTTCGGGGAGCGGGACCGGACGGGACTGATCTTTTCCGTACAGTAACAGAAAGCCACCGGCCTGTTGGAGAACAGCCTGACCGGGACTGGACGCTCCTCTCCGAAGTGGATAGTTTTATCCATTGCCGCCGCAACCTCTTTCTCATCCTATCAGAGGTGGAATCGTGAAAAACAGGATATTCTTTGTAATTTCTGTAGTCATACTATGTGCAGCCGTCGCAGGGACAGCCTCGGCAATGATCATCACTCTCCCGGAGACGCCGATAGGCGGCGATATGGGGTACTTCAGTATCCAGTCGAACCCCGGCGGGGCCGACGTGAACTTCGACGGGAGCTACCAGGGTGAGACTCCGGTTATGGTCTCAGTGTATTCCACGGCGAGACCGTCGCACACCATCACCATCATGAGGCCGGGCTATCAGACCTGGACCAGGACCTACAACCAGAACCCGCCCGCAGGGGAGACCATCACCGTGATGGCGGACCTTGTCCCGAGCCAGCAGTCTGGAAATATTTACGTGAGCTCCTCACCTTCCGGTGCGACAGCGGTGCTGGACGGATCTGACACCCAGTCCACCCCCTGCAGCTTCTCGGGGGTGTCGCCAGGAACCCATTCCCTGGCCGTCAACTACCCCGGGTACCGGACCTATTACTCGTCCCCGTACGTGACCGCGGGCAAGACGACACAGGTGAACGCGGTCCTCTCCCCGATCGTCTCGACCGGGAGCCTTTACGTGAGTTCCTCCCCCAACGGGGCTTCCCTGTACGTGGACGGTGTGTATTACGGGCATACGCCGGCAACGGTGGGAAATTTTGATGCCGGGAACCACAATGTTCGGCTCCAGCTTGGAGGGTACCAGGACTGGACGGGATCGGTGTATATTGCCGCAGGATCGACCGCCAGCCTGACCCCGACGCTGACCCGCATCCCCCAGCCCACTTCCGGTTCCATAAGCATTACGACGAGTCCGACCGGCGCACAGGTGTACGTGGACGGCAGCTACCAGGGCATCACCTCGCCCGGACAGAGCGTGGATGTCTATAACGACGTCCCCGGTTCCCATGTCGTTGAGATAAGCGAGGTGGGCTACCAGGACTCGACCACGACGGTAACGGTGAGTGCCGGTTCGACGACACCGGTCTCGATTGCGCTGACCCAGAACCCGAAGCCTTCGGCTTCCGGGGCGATCTCGGTCATCTCGTCCCCGTCGGCAGCAGAGGTCTACCTGGACAACGCATACCGTGGATACTCTCCCCTGACCCTCGATTCCGTCTCCCCGGGTTCCCATACCCTCCTCCTCAAGCTCGGCGGGTACCAGGACTGGTCGTCGACGTTGCAGGTGAATGCCGGCCAGACAACGAGCGTCAGCCCGACACTCATCCCCGCGGCAACCCCGGAGCCTACCCGGAGCGGAGGTGCACCGCTTGCGGTCTTCGGAGGGATTGCAATTGCCGGGCTCTACCTTGCGTTCCGCCGGAAGACACTGTAACCGGGATCAATGAGTGAATAATACTTTCAATCCTTTTTTCCTGGAGCGCGGAAGAGCCTGTAAACCGGGATCTATGAAAATAATACGTTCAATCCTCTTTTTCCTGCCGCGGAAGAGTATATACAACAAGGGTCGCGGGCCGCTCCTTTCTTCCTTCCTTCCTTCCTTCCATCCTTTTTCCGGAAGAGCATGAACACAAAGGTCCCGGTTCATTCCCTTCCTACCCTGTTCCCGATCGCAATATAAAATCCGCCATCTGTCTGTCAGCTCCGGGACCTCCGGTATATCGCGGGAAACCGGGGTGAGAACACCCATGTGGATCTCACGGGGGAGTCCGGCCGTCACCAGAACCGGTGGGTCCTGATAAAATTGCGTTCGGCCTTCAGGATCTCACGGTAGAAATCGTCTCCGCCGGTAAGACTTCCGAGGATACGGGAGGCGATCTCCGGCCCGACTCCTTTTGCAGAAAGTGCGATTACCGCTTTTTTCCCCGATGAGAGGACGATATTTGCATTGCGGAGGAGCCGGCTCTCGATAGATCTCTCCTCCTCGGTCTTCCTCTTCCTGTTGGCGAGGGCGAACTGCTCCTCCTCGTAGGGCTTGATCACCGCGATCAGCCTCGCTCCGCAATTCGGGCACTGGGGGCGTTCCGGGACCCTTGCGACCTGGGTCCGGCTCTTCCACGACCTGCAGTTCATACAGCCGAGCACGATCTCCTGCTGGTCCAGCCTCCGTTTGAGGGTGGCGATCACGGCCTGGTCGGTCCCGGGCGGCTGGATCTGGTCCCTCGATGAGAAGAGCCCTTCCGCCCCGAGGACACTCAGGGGTGCGATCACGACGTCCACCTCTTTATCACGGATCATACGGACGACCTCTGCTGCGGCCGCAACGTCCATATAACTCCCGAAAAGCTCGCGGTAGGCCTCCTTCTGGATAACTGTCCCGTCGAAGAGGTCGGTCAGCCGGTGGATACTCAGGCGCTCGTAGTCGGCATCCGGGTCTATCGCCCCGAATTTCTTCGCGATCTGGACCAGTTTCCACTTGTAGAGGACGGTCCGCCTGAGGGCGAGGCGCAGTATCCCGCCGATATGTTCGGGGTCGAGCGAGAGGAGGTGGTCCCTGACATCGGCCGCTTTTACGTCCCTCGGGAGGGTGAAGAACACCCGGTACGCGTCGACCTCTATACCGACCGTGCTCCCGAACCGTGCAGATACGAGGGTGGAGAGGGAACGGGCGAGTGCTTCGTTCGCACGGTGGCCGGCGCAGACGTGCATGACCACGCCTTCCCCTGCGTCCTCGAGTGTGATCAGCCCGTCGGTCGGAACCCTCTGCCTGTTCCGGTCGATTCCCTCGAGAAATCCGGCGGCGAAATTCCGGATCTCCGCCCTCTTCGAATATGCCCCGAAGTCCCGGGTCCGCCGGAGTGCACCGACCTCGCGGGCGACATCGTACGGGACCGGGATCTGCTCCCCCTCCCATGACGGCAGTTCGCCTTTCGCACGCTTTGCTGGCTCGACCGTGATCCTCCCGTCCTCCATATCGAGTACACGCCAGAGCTGGCCCTTGGTAATGAAGACCGCACCCGTCTGGACCCATCCTACGACAAAGGACTCGTCGAGGGTCGCCACTGTCCGTCGCGACACCATGTCGAAGACCGGGACCTTGCGCTCGTCGTGGATCATGGAGAGGTTGGAGGCGAGATACCTCCGGGCACGCGAGGTGGTGACGACCCGTTCGCCATCCAGCCTGATAAGGCGGTGCTGTTCCATCTGCCTGCTGACCTCGTCGACGAGGTGTGGATCCCCGCTGAATACTGCGGACCTCGCGAGGATCCTTCGGATCTTTTCGGTCTGGATCTCACCATATTCGACGGCCATGGCCGCGATCTGGTTTGCAAGCACATCGGCCGCATCGATATGGGTGCGGACCCCCTCTATCTCGCCTGCAAGGGCTTTTCTCGTGATAACCAGCGATTCCAGCAGGTCGTCGAATCCAAGCGCGAGGATAGTCCCCCGGGAGACGGTATGGAGCTGGTGCCCTGCCCTCCCGACCCGTTGCACGAGACGGGCGACCTCCCTTGGCGACCCGAACTGGATCACGTGCCCGACGTGACCGATGTCGATCCCGAGCTCCATGGAAGAGGTACAGATCAGTGCCTTGATCTCTCCCTTCTTGAACCGCTCTTCCGCGTCGATCCGCACCTCCTTCGAGAGGGAGCCGTGGTGGACCTCGACGTCCCCCCTGCGGAAGAGGATGTGCCCGAGCGCCTCGGCCGTGACCCTTGTATTGACGAAAATAAGGGTTGAGCCGTGGCGATCGATCGCATCCGCAACGAATCCGGCCTGGCGCTCGAAATTTTCCCCTACATACTCGACGGCGATACGGAGCTGTTTTGCGACCGGAACCGAGACAAGGGAGAATCTCCTCTCCCCGCAGAGGAATTTCCCGACCTCTCCCGGGTTCCCTACCGTCGCCGAGAGCCCGATCCGCTGGAACTCGCCCGCGTGCTCGGTCAGCCGCTCGAGGGCGATCGCGAGCTGGGACCCCCGCTTGGATCCCGCGAGTTCGTGGATCTCATCGACGATGACGTACCTGACATTGGCGAGATGCTTCCGGAGGACCTTTCCCATAAAGAGCGCCTGCACGGTCTCGGGCGTCGTGATGAGAAGGTCGGGGGGAGAGAGGGCCTGTTTGCGGCGTTCCGCCGCGGGGGTGTCGCCATGCCGGACCCCGACCCGGAGCCCGAGCTCCTTGCACCACCATTCGAGTCGCTGGAGCATGTCCCGGTTGAGAGACCTGAGCGGCGTGATGTACAATGCCCGGAAGCCGGCCGGCGGTTCGCTGATCATCCCGTGGAACACCGGGAGCATCGCGCTCTCGGTCTTCCCGGTCCCGGTCGGGGCGATGAGGAGCAGGTGGTCACCGCGGAGGACGATCGGGATGGATTCCGCCTGTACGGCGGAGAGCGCCGAAAATCCTCGTTTCTTTATGGTGTCACGGACCCGCTCGTGGAGCATGGATCCGGCGCTCATGTGTCCTCCAGGGTATCAGGAAGCCCGATATAGGTCCCGTCGGAAAGGATAACTTCTGCGGTCTCCTTCACGACGCACCTGGAGAGCGGACTGAAGGGATCCCTGAGAATTCTCCTGATGTCGTAACCGGAGAACTCGTTCATGGCCGGAAGGAAAAGGACCCTTGTCCTGCCTGCCGGAGGCGATGCACCGAAACATTCAGCTGAGAGATCTGCAAGGAGGTATGCGGGCGCCCGCAGCGAGCACCCGACCTCGTCCTGGAGGGCGATGTGCGGGTGATGGTGCCCGGCGCAGATCAGGTGGCCGGAGAGTGAAGGGGAGGGACAGGTGTGGCCGTGAAGGTAGCCGGTCCCGTCGATTACCGCACCTTCTGCAGGCATCAGCTCTTCAGGGGAGAGAAAACGGTCGATCCCGGTGTCATGGTTGCCAGGAAAGACCCTCATCTCCACGAGGCGGCGGAATGACGAGAAGATCCCAGGGAGCTCCCGGAATTCCTGCCGGCTGGTCATCGGGACGTTGTGTTTGACGTCTCCCAGGAGGACGAGCAGGTCGGGATCGGCTCCTTCGATGCAGGAGATGACCTGTTCCTGCCTGCCCGCGCTCCGGCTCCTGAAATGGATCCCGTGGCGCTCGAGATCGGACTCGATCCCGAGGTGGAGGTCTGCGATGACCAGTACATCCATCGTGTTCTTTACCACAAGGGCCGGGCCCCCTTCGATAAAATCCATCCTCATAAAAGCCGGACCATGCCAACAGAAGGCTGGTATACCTCGTCCTCCCCGATGAGCTCCTTCAGAATCCTCATTGCCGAGGGCTCGTCGATCCCTGCCGAACCCGCACGGGCGACAAGGTCAGTGACCGGTATCCCTTTCGGGCCGGAATACTTTCCAATCAGGTCGAGGAGGGCTGTCCTGATGTCCTGGCCCTCTACGGGGACACTGGTGACAGGTTGTGCGGCGGAGAGGGCAGGACCGGTGAGGCGGAGGATATCCATGAGATCTGCCCGGCAAATTCCGTACCGGCCGGCCACAGTGACCAGGTCAGGATCTGAACAACGTCCTTCGAGAACGTCAATCATCGTCCGCACCCTGCTGAGAGTGACGGCCGAGGTCGTGATCAGCCAGCTGTCCCTGACGGTCCGGTCCACAACGCGGATCTCGCCAGGCCTGATGAAACAGGACTGCCCCGGTCCCTGCCTCGAAGGGGCCTGCCCGCTCCCGAGCACCGCTACCCACTGGGGGGGATTCATTTTAGAGAGGGCGGTCGCAATCGACCTCTGGTTTCCCGCGGTCCTGATATCGAACACACCGGTCGGATCCGCGATTCTTGCATATACCTGCTCTCCGTGGGGGATGACCTCGGTGAGGGCGCCGACAATATACATCCTTCCGCACCATGCCCCTGTTCTGGTCACAAGTTCCCCGGGGCCGCCCTGCCCGGGCATCAGGAGATCGGACAGGGAAAACTCGGCAGCGAATACGCGTGCCGCTGCTCCCCTGCTCCCTCCGGATTCCACTGACACCATAAGGTAGTTCCACCAAATTCTCATTAAGAATGGTCGCTCCTGGAGATATCGGTTTGGAACGTGACGTTCCCGAATCGTACCCCGTGGTCAGCCCGCGCTCCCGGAATAGAGGTCGCAGACATGAGATCTTACTGCCTCCTTATAAATTTAGGGGTTATCTTTATAAATGAGTTTCACCAATCTCAAAGCACTGTGGTTCTATGCAGAAAACAGGGCTCTTGATTGGGTGTATCATCTGGGTCCTCTTCATCTGCACCCCGATGGTGGCAGCGGAAGATATCGGATCTCTGAATACCCAGGTAAACATACCTGCCGGCAGTGGAGGAGTTGAAGGACTTGTCGAGACTGCGGGCAGCACGGGGGCGGTGATATGGCCGACCCCCCTGCCGTTGATGTTCATCGAGAATGTCGGGCAGACAGCGGCTGATGTCCGCTTCCATGTGGTCTCCGAGGGAGGGGCCATCTTCTTCACGAATGGTGGAACCGTCTTCTCGGTTCAGAATTCATCGGGCGGTCAGCCTGCTATTCTTTCGATCGGGTTTCCCGGGGCTTCCCAGGGCAAAGTGATCGAAGGGGTCGACGAGGCTCCGGGTCATGCGAACTTTTTCAGGGGGACTAACTCTGGAACATGGTTCACAAACGTGCAGGGATACCGGGGGGTAAAATACCGCGGACTGTATCCTGGTATCGACCTCATTTACCGGGGGACCGGAGGCGTCCTCAAGACTGAGTTCGTCCTCGCTCCCGGTGCGAATCCGGATAATATCAGGATGGATTACAGCGGGGTCGGCGGGCTCACGGTCGTAGACGGAAGTCTCATGATCAGTACCCCGGTGGGTGATCTCTACGAGGCTGCCCCGACTGCGTATCAGGATATTTCAGGCTCGCGGGTACCGGTCAGTGTTGAATATTCCCTTTCAGGGAACAGAGTTGGTTTCTCCGTTGGTACCTATAATCACAACTACCCACTCGTCATCGACCCGGTGCTGGGATATGGGATCTATCTCTCAGGAGTAGGGGTTGCCGACGGGTACGGCGTTACCTCCGATCCATCAGGCAATGCCTACGTTATCGGGAAATCTTTCTCCGCATACACCTTCCCGCCCAGTGCGACGGCCCCCCAGACCAGCGATGTCGTCGTGACAAAGATAAACAGGGCCGGGACCGATTCGATGTTCGTCACCTTCCTGGGCGGGAATGGCGATGATATCGGAAACGGCATTGCTCTCGACGGGAACGGGCATATATACATAACGGGGACAACAGCCTCTGCCAATTTCCCCGTGATGCACCCCCTGCAGGGATCCCTGAAAGGGGATACCGATGCTTTCGTGGCCCACCTCAGCCCGGCCGGGGATTCGCTCATTTATTCGACATATCTCGGCGGTTACCAGGACGAGGACGGGGCAGGAATCGCAACTGACAGCCACGGGGACGCCCATATTACCGGGACAACGGAATCCATAGATTTTCCGACGGTCAACCGGTACCAGAGTAATTCCCTCCACGGAAAACGGGATGCATTCGTATCCAGGATAAGCAATAACGGGCTGGTACTTGTATTCTCCGACTTCATCGGAGGGAGCGGTTTCGATTCAGGGTTCGGGATAGCGGTGGACGGGGAAGGGAACTCGTACATCACCGGCGAGACCATCCCCGCGAGACCTTTCGGCACACCGTTCAACGACTTCCCGGTGACCGGGAACGCTTTCCAGCCGACCTCGCGCGGGTCCATCGATGCATTCGTCACCAAGATCAATGCTTCCGGTTTCTGGCCGGTATATTCGTCCTACCTGGGGGGTTCCGGCAACGAGCACGGGAGTTCCATTGCAGTTGACTCAGCAGGCAGCGCCTACATAACCGGGAATACCTCGTCCAGGGACTTCCCGATATCTGCAGCAGCACCGCAGAAAACGTTACATGGATTCGTGATCCCCGACGCGTTTATCACCAAAGTCGCCCCAGATGGCTCCTCGATCGTATACTCTACCTTTTATGGTGGCACCGCGTGGGACCAGGGCAGGGGCATTGCAGTAAATGATGTGGGTGAGGCCTACATTACCGGGTGGACTTATTCGACAGACCTTACCACCGTTGACCCGTTCCAGTCCAGGAACCTCGGCAGGTGGAGCCTGAACGAAGCCTTCGTCGTGAAGATGAACGCCGCAGGTTCCCAGTTCAGGTACGCGACCTACCTCGGGGGAGCAGGAGTCGATGCAGGGAACGCGATCGCGACCAACAGCGAGGGCACTGCCTATATCACCGGGTTTACCAACTCGGTGAACTTCCCGACGATCAACCCGTACGCACGCCCGTTCGGGTCGAGCAGCCAGGGAGGGTTCCTCGTCGCACTACATGACCAGGCGTTCGTCCGGCCCACTGCGAACTTCTCCGCGAACACCACGGCCGGGGAGCCCCCGCTGACCGTCCAGTTCACCGATACTTCCACCGGTGGCCCGACCTCGTGGTACTGGGACTTCGGGGACGGGACAACCTCCACCGAGCAGAATCCGACCCACGTGTTCTCCGGGAACTGCCCGTTCCCCACGAGTTACACTGTCACCCTGACGGTAAGTAATCCTGCAGGGAGCTCGACCAAGACCATATCAGGGTTCATCGAGGTACTCTGTATCTTCCATACCCAGTACGGATTCTTCAGGGTGGTTGCCCTGACTGAATCGAGCGCACCTGTAGAGGGTGCATCGGTCTTCCTGAACGATGAGTTCAGGGGCGTTACGCTGGCGAACGGGACCCTGAATGTCTCGCACTGCACCACGTGCACCCCCGTCTGGACATTCACAGTCAATAAATCAGGGTACCAGAATTTCACCGGGGACGTGCCCAGGCAACCGGGGATCGGCGAGACGGTCGACCTCTTTGCGGTCATGATCCCGGTTACGACCACCTTCACCATTACCTCATCGGCTGGACCGAACGGGGCGATCAGCCCGTCGGGGAGCGTGGTAGTCGCGAAGGGAGGGTCCCAGACCTTCAACATCACCCCCGACAGCGGGTTCCAGATAGCCAGTGTGGTCGTCGACGGTGCATTCGTAGGGAGCGAGCCGGCATTCACGTTCACGAACGTGCAGACGAACCACACGATCGCAGCGACGTTCTCTACGGCTCCGCCGACCCAGTTCACCATTGTCGCAACGGCCGGGGCGCATGGAGCGATCAGCCCGTCGGGGAGCGTGGTGGTCGCGAAGGGAGCCAGCCAGACTTTCAACATCACCCCCGACAGCGGGTTCCAGATAACCAACGTGCTCGTCGATGGCGAGTTCGTGGGAAGCGGTTCCAGCTACACGTTCACGAACGTGCAGGCGAACCATACGATCTCGGCGACATTCTCGACAGCCCCGCCGACGGAGTTCGTGATTACTGCGACCGCAGGACCGAACGGGGCGATCAGCCCGTCGGGAAGTGTGGTGGTCGCGAAGGGAGCGAGCCAGACCTTCAATATCACACCGGCCAGCGGGTACCAGGTCGCCAACGTGCTTGTCGACGGGGTGTTTATCGGGAACGTTACCACCTACACGTTCACGGACGTGCAGGCGGACCATACGATCTCGGCGACGTTCTCGACAGCCCCGCCGACTGAATTCACCATTGTTGCGACTGCAGGAGCGAACGGAGCGATCAGCCCGCCTGGAAGCGTCGTAGTAACGAGGGGAGCCGACCAGACCTTCAATATCACCCCGGCCAGCGGGTACCAGGTGGAGAATGTGGTTGTTGACGGTTCCTTCTTCGGGAGCCTGACAACCTACACGTTCCCGAACGTGCAGGCGAACCATACGATCTCGGCGACATTCTCGACAGCCCCGCCGACGGAGTTCGTGATTAC
>JAJRBP010000089.1 GCA_028679405.1 Methanoregulaceae archaeon
AGATGTACGACGTGGTGAAGGTGGGTGCAGAGGAGCTGAACGGGGAGATCATCAGGCTGGATGGCGATGAGGCCGTGATCCAGGTCTATGAGGATACATCGGGCCTGAAGATCGGAGAACGCGTCGCGAACACCGGCACGCCCCTTTCGGTGGAACTCGGCCCGGGACTGCTCTCTTCGATCTATGACGGTATACAGAGACCACTGCCCGTGCTGGCCGCGAGGAGCGGCGATTTCATATCGCGGGGGATCTCGGTATCAGGCCTCGACCACACGAGGAAATGGCATTTTGAAGCATCGGTGAAGCAGGGTGAGAAAATTACCGGAGGGGATGTCATCGGCACCGTGCTGGAGTTTCATATCACCCATAAAATCCTGGTGCCACCCGCTCTCTCGGGAACGGTATCCGAGTGCCGCACAGGGGAGTATACCATCGATGAGCCGGTCTGTGAACTTGAAGATAAGCGTACCATTGCGATGATGCAGACCTGGCCGGTGAGAAAGGGAAGGCCTTACACGAAGAAACTGGACCCGAGTCTCCTCCTGTCGACCGGCCAGCGTGTCTTTGACACCATTTTCCCGGTGGTGAAAGGAGGGACCGCGATGATTCCCGGTGGGTTCGGAACGGGTAAGACTGTCGCCGAGCAGACGCTTGCAAAGTGGTCTGATACGCAATTGGTCGTCTATATCGGGTGCGGAGAGCGGGGGAACGAGATGACTGATGTTCTGACCGAGTTCCCGGAACTCGTCGACCCGCGGACAGGACTTCCCTTGATCGAAAGGACGATTCTCATCGCGAATACCTCAAATATGCCGGTCGCAGCAAGAGAAGCATCTATCTACACAGGGATCACGATGGCGGAATACTACCGTGATATGGGCTACGATGTTGCACTCATGGCCGATTCAACTTCGCGCTGGGGAGAGGCACTCCGGGAGGTTTCCGGCAGGCTCGAGGAGATGCCCGGAGAAGAAGGGTACCCGGCGTACCTTGCAACGCGACTCGCGGCCTTTTATGAACGGGCAGGGCGGGTCGTATGCCTTGGCCAGCAGGAAAAGATCGGGTCTGTCACGATTGTGGGTGCGGTATCCCCGCCGGGGGGCGACTTCTCGGAGCCGATCACCCAGAATACACTCCGGATTGCTGGTACGTTCTGGGCACTGGATACAAATCTCGCATACAGGAGACACTTCCCATCGGTGAACTGGATCAAGAGCTACTCTCTCTACCTGGAGAGTGTCCTCGATTACTTCCAATCCAACGGGCTCACAGAATGGAAAGACCTCAGGGACAAGACAATGTATCTCCTCCAGAAGGAGGTGGAGCTGCAGGAGATCGTCCAGCTCGTCGGGCCCGATGCACTCCCGGAAAGCGAGAAGGCAATCCTTGAAGTGACACGAATGCTACGTGAGGATTTTCTGCAGCAGAGCGCATATCATGAGGTCGACTCGTTCTGCCCCCTCGAAAAGCAGTACTGGATGCTCAAAGTAATCCTGAATTTCTACGACCAGGTGAACACGGCACTCACAGAAGGGGTATCACTCAACAAACTGCTCAAGCTCCCGCTGAAGGCCGAGATCGGCAGGATGAAAGAACTGCGTGAACTCGAACAGGTAAAGAACCTCATCAGCATGACGAACACAGCAGTCGCCGCACTGGAGGTGGAGCGATGAAACCGATGCCTCTCTTCACAAAGGAGTGCCGGACCATCAGCTATGTTTCAGGCCCCCTGATATTTGTCCGTTCGGTGAAAGGAGTATCATTCGGTGAAATTGCACGCATTATGCTCCCGAATGGAGAGGAGAGGACCGGACAGGTGCTTGATATCTCAGAGGATCTTGCAGTAGTCCAGGTTTTTGAGGGCACGAGCGGTATCGACAACCTGGAGACACGGGTCAGGTTCTCTGGTGAACCCCCGCAGGTAAGCGTATCCCTCGACATGCTCGGCCGGATATTCAACGGTGTCGGGAAACCACGAGACGGTGGCCCGGAAGTTATCCAGGAGGCAAGGCTGGATATCAATGGCATGCCGATCAACCCTTATACGCGGGATAAACCTGCCGACTTTATCCAGACCGGAATGTCAGCCGTTGACGGACTGAACACGCTTGTCAGGGGCCAGAAGCTCCCTATCTTTTCCGGGTCAGGCCTCCCTGCAAACAAGCTCGCAGCGCAGATCGCCCGACAGGCCAAGGTCCTCGGAGAAGGGGAGAAGTTTGCCGTGGTCTTCGTGGCAATGGGGATCACGTTCAAGGAAGCTTCTTTCTTTATGCAGGACTTTGAAAAGACCGGCGCACTGGAACGTGTGGTCTTCTTCATGAACCTCGCCGACGACCCGACGATCGAGCGGCTTGCGACGCCCAGATGTGCTCTTACCGTTGCAGAATACCTTGCATATACCCACAACCTTCACGTCCTCGTTATCCTGACAGATATGATCAATTATTGCGAAGCGCTCCGGGAGATCTCGACTGCCAGGGAAGAGGTGCCCGGGCGAAGGGGATACCCGGGGTATATGTATACGGATCTCGCCTCGTTGTATGAACGTGCCGGCAGGATAAAAGGGAAGAAGGGCTCGATCACACAGATCCCGATCCTCACCATGCCTGACGACGATATCACGCACCCCGTCCCTGACCTCACGGGCTACATCACCGAAGGTCAGATCGTACTCTCCCGCGACCTGTACAGGAGGGGTGCAGACCCTCCGATCGATGTGCTCCCCTGCCTGTCCAGGCTGATGAACCTCGGCATCGGACCAGGAAAGACGCGTGAAGACCACAGGAATGTCGCAGATCAGCTGTATGCATCGTATGCATACGGGAGGGATTTGCGGAGACTGGTGGCAATCGTCGGTGAGGAGGCATTAACAGAGCTCGACAAGAAATACCTGAAGTTTGCCGATGAATTCGAGAAAAGGTTCGTCACGCAGGGCGACGAGAACAGGGAACTCGAGAGGACGATGGGGATCGCCTGGGACCTCTTCTCTATGCTCCCTATGGAGGAGCTGAAGAGGATCAAGGTCGATTATATCAAAAAATACCATCCAGAGGCCCGGGCAGGATAATATGGAGCAGGTA
>JAJRBP010000302.1 GCA_028679405.1 Methanoregulaceae archaeon
TCCGGGAGTGAAATTCAGGGTATTTCCGGTCTTGAACGGCAAGGATCTGCGGCATCCCGCGGTAGATCTGGAAACGGCACGCTTTAAATTGCATAAAGTCGAATTATACCCTTTGATGACGGGTGCTTCCGGAAAAAGGGGGAAAATCCCCGACCGGGCGGGGAAGGAACGGATCCGGAACGGCACGAAAAAAGCGAACAATCCGGTGGTGACCGAAGAACCTGCAGGGATCCTCCCGTTCGTGAACCGGATCATCTGTGGTGATGCGGAAAAGGTATTACGTGCGTTCCCGGATGCGAGTATCGACCTTGTCGTCACCTCACCGCCCTACAATTTCGGACATTCATACGCTCAGGATCCTCACGACGACACAAGGGAGTGGAACGAGTACTTCGGGAAGCTCTTCTCGGTCTGGAAGGAGTGTGCCCGCATTCTCCGGCCCGGAGGTCGGATTGCAGTCAATGTCCAGCCGCTCTTCTCGGATTATGTCCCGACGCACCATATCATTTCTGCTCAGCTCCGGTCACTCGGTCTCCTCTGGAAGGCAGAGATCCTCTGGGAGAAACATAACTATAACGCGAAATACACCGCCTGGGGGAGTTGGCAGTCGCCCTCGATGCCGTACCTGAAATACACCTGGGAGTTCGTGGAGGTCTTTGACAAGGAGACTCACAAGAAAGCCGGCAGGAGGGAAAATATCGACATAACCGCCGGGGAATTCAAGGAGTGGGTGAAAGGGAGATGGACGTTTCCCCCGGAGAAGAAGATGCGGGATTTCGGTCACCCGGCGATGTTTCCCGAGGAACTCCCGCGGCGGCTGATGAAACTTTTCTCGTACCGCGGGGACATCGTGCTCGACCCCTTCAATGGCGCAGGGACGACGACTACCGTCGCCTGGAGAGAACACCGCCGGTTCATCGGGATCGACGTCTCCCGTGAATACTGCATGAATGCGATCAGGCGGATAACGGAGTCGGACCTGCCGGAAGGAGGTTTTTTACCGACCCCGGATCTGATGGAAATACTCCCGGAATAACCGATGGCAGTCAAATCATAATTATTCCAGTTTTTCATCGGATCGATTTCCCGGGAATCTGTCCCGGAACCGGAGTCGTGCGAACCAGGGCATCAGGACCTGGATCATGTATCCGGGGATCGCAGGTCGCCAGTTCAGGCGCAATCCCAAAACAGCAGTGGAGTCTTCATCCATTTTCCAGACCCACTCGTCCGGTCTTCTCCCGGATCTCCTTCAACCGAGGATATCGGGAAGGTCCGAGATTGAATCGAGAACGGCATCCGGGGAGGGTGAGGCCGGGTCCTGCAGGAGATCCGGCCGGAACTTGCCGGTCCTGACAAGGATACCGGTGAGGCCGGATGCGAGCGCACCCCCGACATCAGTGAAGAGATCGTCCCCGATCATCGCAGCCCCGGAAGCAGAAATCCCCATATCACGAAGTGCGAGTTCGAAAAATCGTGCCGAGGGTTTCCCTACCAGTTCAGCCCTTGCGCCGGTCGCGTACTCGAGCGCGGCCACGAAAGGTCCGGCCGAGAGCATCATTCCGCCTGCCCCCATCCAGTACCGGTCCTTCTCGAGTGCGAGGATCCCGGCCCCTCCCAGAACCATCCGGAACGCCTTGTTCATCAGATCGTAGGTAAAGTTATCCCCTGCATCTCCGACGACCACGAAGTCGACGGATTCTTCCGCGACGGTAATGCCCGATCCCGTGAATTCGGTATGCACGTCACAGGTTGTGAGGAGGAGGCAGCGGGTCCTTCCTTCCCGGAGCATGTGGGACACCGCAGCTGCGGGCGGTGTGAATATCAGGGATGCAGAAACCTGGAGCCCGAGTGACCCGAGGTGTGCCGCGATCGACCTCCGGCTCTTCCGGGTTGTATTTGATACGAACCGGTAGGGGTAACCGTGCCTGTCCAGATACCTGATCGTTTCGGCAGCACCCGGAACTGGCTTTCCACCGATGTAGAGCACGCCGTCGAGATCGATCAGGAACCCCTTAAGGTGCATAGATCCCCACCCCCTGAAAGGCGAGGCCGAGGAGGGACCTGCAGAACTCTGCACTCCCCGGGAAGTACGTCCTGGTCTCCTGCCTCATCCGGTAGGTTTCTTCACCCGGGAACCCATGGGTCCACCGGTCGATCGTCTCAGCGGTTACCTCGGGATGGAACTGCACTCCGAGGCAGGAGCCGTTCATGAACCCCTGGTTCCGGACGTTTGCACCCGAATAGATGAGTCTGGAGCCTGGGGGAAGGTCGAACGTCTCGTTATGCCACTGGAATACGAAAGGCCTCTTCGGAAAGCCCGGAGGGGTCTCTCCAGTCCTGGTCACCCAGCACCAGCCCTGTTCACAAGGACTTGGAAACACCTGGGATCCCATTGCCGACGCGATGAGCTGCGCACCAAGGCATAAGCCGAGCACCCGGTTCCCTTCCTTCATGCTTGACCTGATAAGAGTCTTTTCTGCCGCAAGAAACGGGTACTCGCGCTCATCATTCACACTCATCTGTCCGCCCAGAATGATAAAACCAGATCCGCTTGTGGCGGGAACATCCTCGCCTTCATACAGCCGCACAATCTCATGCGGGATCGACTTCTCCCGAAAAATTGCAGGGATAATTCCAGGACCCTCATCCGGCCCGTGCTGGAGGATGGTGATCATCTCTCTGTAATTCTTCATCGGGCGCCAAATTAATTACCGGGTCTCGGGCGATCACTTTCGCAGTGCATGCCTGCCACTCTAAAAGCGCCTGGCGAGAGATCTCCATTACCACTATGGATCAGTCTGCCGCGTTCGACCGGATCAGCAGGGAATGGCGGTCGCGCATGGACTGCGTGCACGAGTACGCCGTGGTCAGGAATGACAACACCTTCCGTGCAGGGTTCTCTGATTCCTACGTTCTTGAATCCGAATTTAATGAGGTCCAGGGACTACGGCAGTCCCTGATGGAGGAATACCGGGGGCAGGAGCTTGAGGATGTGCTCCCGGGAAGAGAGATCGAGACGGCTGACGGGGCCTGCTATGTGATAGAGAGCAGGGAACCTCTCGTCATCCCGCAGGCGGACCGCGAAGCGGTGAGGACGAAGCTCCTCCACGAGTTGTCGCTCGTGCATGGAATCGGGCGAAAGACCGAGCTCGAGTTGAAGAGGAGAGGGTACCGGACGATAGAGGACCTGCAGTTCCATCGCAGGTTTTCGGAGCGGGCGAGAGAGTGTTCACGGGCTATCCGGGCCGGGGATCCCGCCCTGGTATCCGGACTGGTAGGCCGCTGGTACCCGGCCTCCCATCCGCTGACGCTTCTCACTGCAGGCCTCTACGACCGGACCGACTTTGTCTTTCTTGATATCGAGACGCTCGGCATCTTCTCGCGGCCCCTGATACTGGTCGGCATTGCCACGGTTACGAGGAACGATCTCGAAGTCAGGCAGTTCCTCGTCCGCGACCTTTCCGAGGAGCCGGCTTCCCTGATGGCGGTCGCGGAATATCTCCACCCCGGTGCGGTCCTGGTCACCTACAATGGAAAGACCTTCGACATCCCGTACCTCCGGTCCAGGTTCGCCTTCTACGGAAGTCAGGGGGACGTCTCGAACGTGCATTACGACCTGCTTCATGCATCCCGGCGAAGATGGGGGCATTCACTCCCCGACTGCAGGCTGACCACCATAGAAAAGCGACTCCTCGGGACAGGAAGGGAGTCCGATATCCCCGGCGGGATGGTACCCGAGTTCTACGAAGTCTACCACCGTACAGGCAACCCGGGGCCCCTCATCCCAATCGTAGCTCACAACCGGCAGGACGTCGTCACCCTCGCCCACCTGTTCAGCACCCTGCGCGAGGTCTCGTATGAGTGCTGATAACCGGATCGACGACCTGATAGCGGCTATCCGGCGTGACAAGAGGTTCTCTCCGTGCCTGGCCCACCACAATATAAGGGAGCGGACGGCGGCACAGTTCGGTGCCCTCTCCCGGCCGCTTCCCGCAGGAATCTCCCGGTACCTGGAAGAGAAAAATGTCCGGCTCTACTCGCATCAGGCAGATACAGTAGAGGCAGTTCGGAGCGGGGAGCACTCAGTGCTCTGCACACCGACGGCATCGGGAAAGACATTTGCGTTTCTCATCCCCGTCTTTGAGCGGCTCGATGCATCTCCGGACGCGACTGCACTCTTCCTCTACCCAACGAAAGCCCTTGCGAACGACCAGCTCGGGGTATGCAAAGCGATGGAATCCGGGACCCGCATACCGGGATATCCTGCCGTGTATGATGGGGATACCCCGAACGAGAAGAGATCCGGGATCAGGGGACGTTCGAGAATCGTCCTCTCGAACCCCTATGAACTGCACTATATCCTCCCGTGGCATCATCTCTGGGCGCGCTTCTTTAGGAACCTCCAGGTCGTGGTGATCGACGAGGCGCACAGGTACCGCGGTATAACCGGCTCCCACCTGGCTTTCCTGGTCCGCCGACTCCGCAGGGTCTGCGAACATTACGGCTCGAACCCGACATTTATCCTCTCGTCTGCCACTCTCGCAAACCCTCTCGAATTCGCCTCCCGGCTCACGGGTCACACGTTCCGCCTTATCTCCGGGGACGGCGCCCCCCATGGCCGGCGTCATTTCATCCTCTATAACCCCTTTCCTGACGGCGCAGAGGTACGGTCCGCCCACTCGGAGACCGGGGCCCTCCTCCTCGCCTGTATCAGGGCGGAGATGCAGACCCTCTGTTTCACCGGTTCCAGGAAGAGCGCGGAGCTCATCACCCTGTGGAGCAGAGACGGGCTGATCCGCGCGGCCCGTGATCCAGGTCTTGTCTCGGCCTACCGGGCCGGGTACCTCCCGGAAGAGAGGAGGGGTATAGAGGAAAGATTCAAATCCGGCTCTTTCCGTGGGGTGGTCTCAACGAATGCCCTCGAACTTGGGATCGATATCGGCTCGCTGGACACTGTCATCATCTCGGGGTACCCGGGGAGCATCATGTCCGTGTGGCAGCAGGCAGGGCGTGCGGGCCGTGGAACGGGGGACTCTCTTGCCATGCTTATCGCGTTCCCCAACCCTCTCGACCAGTATTTCATGCATCATCCAGGGTCGTTTTTCGGGGCTCCGCACGAGCATGCGATCGTCGACCTCGAAAATCCCTATGTCCTCTCCGGCCAGGTTCTCTGCGCATCTGCCGAGCTCCCCATCGACCTGGAGAGGGATGCAGGTTACTTCGGCGATACGCTTCCCGCAGTGATAGAGGCTCATGCGGGAGAGCACCTGATGGCAGAGACCAGGAAAGGCTGGATATATGCCGGGCGCAGGCGCCCATCAGAAATTACGGGATTTGGAGCAGCTTCTGGTGAGGGATTCCGTATCCTCTGCGGCAAAGAAACGATCGAGACCCTGGACCGGGCCCAGGCATTCAGGGAAGCACACCAGGGTGCGGTTCTCCTCCACCAGGGTGAGAAGTACCTCGTCAGTACCATGGACCTGACCCAGCACATAGTCCGGGTGTCGCCGACCGATGTCGATTACTACACGAAACCGCTCAAGAGCGTGAACGTCAGGATTCTGGACGAACAAAGACAACGCAGTGCGTGTGGTACCAGCGTCGTATTCGGGGAGGTTGAGGTGACCGAGACCTACACCGCATACAAGGTAATCCATGGCGATACTACAATTGGAATCGAGCCACTCGATCTGCCTCCGCTCACCTTCAGGACAAAAGCGATATGGTTTGGTCTCCCGCCCGGGGCAGCCGAACATACAACGATGGCGGGGCTGGATCTCGCAGGGGGGCTCCATGCCCTCGAGCATGCGGTGATCGCAATGATGCCTTTCGAAGTCATGTGCGACCGGTGGGACCTGGGGGGGCTCTCGACACCTGCGTTCGGAGAAACGGGCAGCCCGACAGTGATAGTGTACGACGGGTACGAAGGAGGCATCGGACTCACGGAGAACGCATACTCGCTCTTCGAGGAGATCGTGCTGGTTACCAAGGATATGGTGAGTGGGTGCGGGTGTGAGAAGGGCTGTCCGGCCTGCGTCTATTCTCCTAAATGCGGGAACGACAACCAGCCCCTCGATAAAGTCGCGGCACTCATGCTGCTTTCGGATATGGTTGGGGGTGAAGGAGCCCGGGATACCCGGCGGGATGGGGGCAGGGCCGACGGGCTGGTGGGACAAACCTGCAATACAGGGCTTTCACCTGATGAACCGGTGTCGGGGTAGGATGTGCCGGCGGCCAGGAAGATGACGAGCCTGGCGCTTGTCCTCCACCTGTCTGGTATACACAAGCCGATACCGCTTCTCGTTGCCAGGTCACGACTATCCTGCTTCACTGACCCGGGGGTCATCCCGCAGTGTTCCTGGAATAAATAGGTGGGGATGTGACCGGGTGATAAGGCCTCATGCCCGATCGTTCCAACAGACATGAGCGCTATTATCCCGGTATTGTCAATTACGCCTTCTTTTTCAGGAAGTTCTTCAGCGCATTACCCATAAGGTCTGAGGTATACTGGTCTACAGGAGCAAAGGCAAGGAACTCCGTCGAGTTGAAGAGAGAGTTTCGCTCGGGCTGGGTGAACCAGCTCATATCGCGGTAATCCGAGATATTCACCTGGTTGGACCAGCCGCCGAATGTCGTATATTCAAAAAGATTTTCTGTGTACACCTGGTTAAACGGGATGAAACTACCGTCATCCGCTCCGGAAGCGGCCCCGCAAAGCAGGAACAGCGTCCCGACGAGAACGCACGCCAGGACGAGCGCTTTCTTTCCAAAGGTTGTTTCTTTCATCGGTATCACCATCGTGTCCGGTACAACGGGACGGCGCCGTATCGGGCCGTCTTTGTTGCAGGGTATACAAAACGATTGCATGACCCGTACTTATATTTTTAGATCGGCGGAAGACAGATGACAGAACCAGGCAGGCGAATGACAGAACCGGGGGGGCACACGAAAGATCTCCGGACCCTGCTTTTCATAGGGGAAATAAAAGTTCATGGAAAGCATTTTTTTTGGAGATATGGGACTCTTCATCAAAGAGGGGATGTTTTCACGTCAATTGTTGTACGATCTCCACGGGTTTGTCTTTTCATTCCGGCCAGTTACCAGGGAAAGA
>JAJRBP010000201.1 GCA_028679405.1 Methanoregulaceae archaeon
GTCCCGATCCGACCACCCTACATCATGAAGGTCCTCTCTGAGACCATTCCGGAGGACGCGGTCATATCGATCGATGTGGGGGAGAACGGCTGGTGGTTCGGGAGGAACTTCCGGATGAAAAGGCAGCGCTTCGTGATGTCCGGCTACCTCGCCACGATGGGATTTGGCTTCCCCGGCGCGATCGCCGCAAAGATCGCGTATCCGGACAAGCCGGTGTTCTGCATCACCGGGGACGGGGGTTTCTCGATGGCGATGGCGGATTTCGTGACTGCGGTCAAGTATTCGCTCCCCATGGTGGTAGTAATCATGAACAACCACCAGCTCGGGATGATCCAGGTCGAGCAGAAGATGGAGCATTACCCGAATTTCGGGACCGAACTCCTGAACCCGGACTTTGCCGCCTATGCCAGGAACTGCGGGGGCGAGGGCATCCGTGTCAGGAGACCTGAAGAGCTCTCGCTCGCAGTCAAGGAGGCGATCGGGCTCGATCTCCCCGTGATCATCGATGTGGAAACTGATCCGAAGAGATTCTGAGCATTTTCGTCCAGCCGGGTGCGAGCCTGATCCTCAACTCTGGAACATCGAGAAATACAGGAGGTAAACCACAGACGACAGGATCGTGAAAGGAATCCCCACTTTCAGGAACTGGATGAAACTGATCGTCTCCCCCTCCTTTTCTGCATTCTGGACGACGATCACGTTGCTCGCCGCCCCGAGGATCGTGAGGTTTCCTGCGAGGGTACTTCCAGCTGCCAGGGCCATCGAGGAGACGAGGGGGAGCCCGCCCTCGCTGATTGCCGGGAGAAACAACGCAACGAACGGTACATTCGAGATGAACTGGCTGATGATAAGGCTTGTTGCAAAGAGCGTTGCCGGGACGGCGGCGTTGGGTATATCCACAACCGCCTGGAGCACCCCGGTCTGGTATACGCTCTGCATCAGGACGAACATGGCAGCGAAGAAGATGAGGGTTGGCCAATCGATGGTCCTGACCACCTCGAACCTCCTCGGCGACAGGACGAGGATCGGCAGGGCTGCGACGAGCGCGATGAGCGGGAGCGAGATCAGCAGGCTGGACGATATGAAGAACCACGCCGTGGTTATGAGCGAGAGGCCGAGGATGAGGATGAGTGAGACCTTCGAGAGCCTGGCAAGCCCGGGATCTCCTGGTGGGGCTTCCTCATGGATAAGCTTCTTTCCAGTCGGGAACTCCCGCCGGTAGAGGTACCGGATGACAAGATATGCAAGCACCAGGGAGACGATGGTCGGGATGCCGAGATAGAGCATGAATGAGAGGAACGGGTTTCCGATGCCGGAATTGAGGGCGATCAGGAGGTTCTGAGGATTTCCGATGGGGCTCATCACGCTCCCGGTGGTTATGGCGAAACATAGCGAGATGAGCAATAACCCGGCAGGGATGTCAAATTTTCTCGCAAAATAGAGGACGAGGGGGGTGCCGATGACGGCGAGGGTGTCGTTCATGAGGACTGCCGAGAGAAGACCCATAACGATGACGAGCGAGAATACGAGCTTCTCTCCGGTGTCACTCCTCCGGAAAACACGGTAGGCGAGGGTGTAGAGGTATCCGCTCTTCTCGAGGGCTGCGCCTACGACGAACATGCAGAAGAGAAAGAGCATGACATCGGGCTTGATCGCACCGATCGCGCCGGGGATCGTGATCTGCCCGGTCACCAGCACGAGGACCGCACCGATACCCATTGCCTGCCAGATCCCGAGCCTCCACCTCCCGACCTGCCGGATGGCGATCAGGATAAAAACGACGGCGAGAACGACAACCGGGAAGGGGATGGCGGGATACGTGAAAAGGGATACGTGCTCCGCTTACATGAAATGATCAGGGCGAACCGCGGTGGAGAGTTTTAGTGCCGCGAAGCGCCGGTACCCTGTCATCATGAGCAAAGAACCTGAATTGGATTCTTTCATCACCAACTCTTTTCAGGATTCCTTCACTTCGGATCATGTGAATGTGGAACTCACAGGTTGGAATGAGAGTCCGGGGGCAGAAAGTTTATCTCCTGACTTTCCACCGGAGGAGGATTCCCTCATCGATCCGGGTGGCGTCTTCAAGCATGAGTCCCACGAAGGAATCCTCCCTGACAAAACCCTCCCCCTCCGCAAGTGTTGGCGCGTTTTCGCCCCCGATCACCATGTTCCCGACGAAAGACGTGATCTCGTCCACTAGACCAGCGGCGAGGAGGCCCCAGATGAGGGTCCCCCCTCCTTCCACCATCAGCCTGTTCACGCCCATCCCGTGAAGCGACCGGAGAAAAGCCGCAAGGTCCACCCGGTCCTCTCCCCCCTTGACAATCACTGCAAAAGGTTCGAGTTCTCTCAGTTTTCCGGGGTCCGCCCTGTTTGAAACGGCGATCACCCGGCGGCCCGGCCCCTTGTGGAGCACCGATGCAGAAGGAGGTGTTCTTGCAGAGCTGTCCACGACCACCCGCACGGGGTTCTCGTCCGCTCCTCTCATGACCCGTTCGTCGCGGAGTGCCTGCGATTTCACCGTGAGGGACGGGTCGTCGGCAAGGACGGTACCGATCCCCACCATCACCGCGTCGGATTCCGCCCGGAGACGGTCCACCCGGGCGAAGTCGGAACTTCCCGATATCTTCACCTGGCGCCGCTCCCTGGTCGAGAGCTTCCCGTCGGCGCTCATGGCCACGTTGACATGGACGTAGGGACGCATGTACAATTCGATCTCTCGCTCCTGTCACTTATAGAGGAGGGGCACTCCCAGGAACTTCCGGAGTTCCCGCCCTCAGAGAGATGATCTTCCTCGCTTCGAGAAGCCCGATAATGAAAGTAACGAAGAGGCCGATTCCGATGACTGATGCAAGTGGCACATGGGACAGGCTGATCGCCCGGTTCAGGACCGGGAGGTATATCCCGGCAAACAGGAAGACAACGGCGGCCAGGGCCCAGAGGTTGATGACCCGGTTTCCGAATATCCCGAGCTCGTAAAGCGGTTCGTGCTCTGAACGTGAGACATACGCGAGAGCGATATGCCCGAATATCCACGCCGAGAACGCCCAGGTCTGCGCCTGCCCCTCGTCAAGACCTGCGTACCCGGCGGCGAAGTATACTGCCATCACTGCGACGAAGAGGAAAAAACCATTTATCGCGATGCTCTTCAGCATCGAAGCAGACAGGATACTTCCTTCCGAGCGACCCGGGGGAGGCCGTTCGTAAATATTCCGTTCGGCGGGCTCGGCAACAAAACCGGCAGACGCCCCGAGGTCCATGAAGAGCTCGAGGACGATGATCTGGATCGGCGCGAACGGCAGCCGGATGCCGGCGAGGACCGGGAGGAGGAAGATGGCGATCAATGCGACCTTTATCGAGAGGTAATACCGGATTCCTTTCCTTAAGT
>JAJRBP010000145.1 GCA_028679405.1 Methanoregulaceae archaeon
GCTCTTGACCTTTTCTATCGCGTATTCAGAGAAGTTCATCAGCTCCCGGCCTACCGGGCTCGCGTCGAACGTCGGGAACTCCCGGATTCCTGATGGGATGTCCGGCACGGTCACGGCAGAACCTGTTTCCGCGAGAGGTTTCGCACGCTCCGTCGAGATGCTGTACTTCATTCCGTCGGTCCTTACTATGACGGTTCCGTTGAGATCGGTCCGGAAAACAACCGCCCCTGCCGTTGCCAGCCGGTCCAGCGTCTCCTTGTGGGGGTGACCGAACTCGTTCCCCGCACCGAGGGAGATGATCGCGGCATCCGGGTGGACCCTGGAGAGGAATGCCGCCCCGGTCGCATCGCTGCTCCCGTGATGGGAGACTTTGAGGACCTGGTTACCGAGCGGGACATGCAGCGCGAGCAGGTCCTTCTCGGTCTCCAGCCGGGCATCGGCCATGAAAAGGAACCCTATACGGCCATACCCGGTCTGGATGACGACCGAGTTGTCGTTGGCGGCATCGGCCGGCGGGTTCTCCGGGGGCGAGAGGACACGCAGCATGACACCGGGGGCCCATTCTATCTCCTGGCCCCTCACCGCCTTCCTGACAGGGATCTTCTTCCATTCAACTGTCTCGAGGAACGCTTCGCTTGTCGTCGTATTGTACGGGATCCCGCTGTCCAGCACCTCGCGGACCTGGAAGTTCCGGAGGACGTCCTGCATACCGCCGATATGGTCCGAATGGGGGTGAGTTGCGACCAGGAGGTCGATCACGGTCACGTTCTGCCGTACAAGGTAGTCGACCACCTGGTATCCTGCGTCCCGGTCTCCCGCGTCGATGAGGACGACCTTCCCGGCAGTTTTGAGGAGCACCGAATCACCCTGGCCCACATCGATGAAGTGGACCTCGAATCCCCCGCCGTTCTCCCCGTAATACTGGGAGGCGTTCAGGTCCGGACCTGGAGGATGGCCGGTGCAGCCCGCTGCGATACAGGCAACGACCATCACGGAGACGATCAGGGAGGCGGACAGGGAATTTTTCACTGACATGGTGCACCACTGCCGTGACTCAACCGGCGCCTGCCCGCGAAGCCTGCCTGTCGCGCTCATGTCCCTGCCGCACGGGTGACAAGCGCATGTGCGGCCTTCGATGCACCGGCCAGCACCACCTCCTCGCCCGGGACCTCCCGGTCGTACATGAGCACCCGTCCCTGGCAGAGCACGGTCCTGACCGCCCCGCCGCTGCAGGCGTACACGAGGTTCGACGCGAGGTTGTGGAGCGGCGTGTTGCAGACCGCGTCCCGGTCCACGAGGATGAGGTCGGCAGGCTGGCCCGCTTCGATCCGGCCGTTCCCGAAGCCAAGAGCCTTCGCCCCGGCAGAAGTCGCCATCCCGAGGGCTTCTGGTGCGGGCAGGAGAGTCTGCGAATTCCAGGAATATTTCTGGAGGAGGGCGGCCGTCTTCATCTCCTCGAAGAGGTCGAGGTTGTTGTTCGAGGCGCACCCGTCCGTCCCGAGCGCCACCTGCACCCCGGCATCCCGGAGGTCCTGGTAGGGAAGCGCACGATTCACCGCGAGCTTCATGTTGCTCGCCGGGTTGTACGAAGCGTACGTACCGTGGCGGCCGAGGAGAGCGCAGTCGTCGCGGTCGAGCCAGCAGCAGTGGGCGGCGACTGTCCCCGGCGTGAGTATGCCGCAGTCGGCGAGGATCTGCGGCGGCCTCTTCCCGTACTGCGAGAGCGCATCGTTCACCTCCTTCTCGGTCTCGCTCAGGTGGACGTGGATCCCGATCTTTTGTTCCGAGCTGTATCCGGCAAGCCACCGGAGTCCTTCGGGTGAAACGGTATAGACTGCGTGGGGCCCCACGGCAGGCCTGATCCGCGGATTTTTCATGGATTTTATATGGGAGACAAGCCGCTCAGTCGCCTTGATCTCCTGCTCCCTCTTGTCCGGAAGAGAGAGGTCGATGAACCCGTAACAGAGCTGCGCCTTTATTCCGGCCTCATCGACAGCCCTGGCCGCATCCTCCATGTAAAAGTACATGTCGTTGAAGGCGGTCGTCCCCGTCCGGATCATCTCGAGGCAGGCAAGCCTCGTGCCCCAGTACACGTCATCGCCCGTGAGGTGCGCCTCGAGCGGCCAGATCTTCTGTGTCAGCCAGTCCTGGAGCGGCATATCGTCCGCATACCCGCGGAGCAGGGTCATTGCCGCGTGCGTGTGCGTGTTCACGAGCCCCGGGAGGAGTACGAGCCTGCCCGCGTCGATGACGAAATCGGCGTCCTGGTCGTATTTCCGGGAAAGCGTGTCCCCTACCGCTTCGATCGATCCATTCGCGTCGATAGAGACATCCCTCTTCCCTGACAGGGTCAGGGCATTCCTGATAAGAATCCGGCCTTTCCTTGAAAATATTTCATCTGTTCCTGCCATTTTACCTCACATCTTACCCAAGTTCCCTGATAATCTGTTCCATGACCCTGCTTGTCCTGCACGCATGCTCCTTCGATGTCTCGAGGATGTGTTCGTACGTGAGGACCTCCTTCCCGAGGCCGTTTGCATAGTTGTCCACCGTGCAGAGGGCTGCGAATTCCATCCCGAGCTCACGCGCGAGCGTCGCCTCGCTTGCGACCGTCATCCCCACGAGATCGGCGATGAGGGCGAGCGCTTTTACCTCGGCGACCGTCTCGATCCTCGGTCCCCTTGTCTGTACATAGGTGCCCCCAAGCGTTGCCTCCGGGACGGCCAATGCAAGCCTGGTGGCAAGGCCGTGCGAGATCTCGGGCCTGACATGGACGATCGAATGGTCATGAATCGAGGGGATTTCCACGGAACTCACGTAATCCGTCGGGATTACCATGGATCCAGGGGTGATCTCCCCCTTGAGCGATCCGGCCGATCCTATCGAGATGATCCTCCCCACCCCGAGCATGGCGAGCGCGGCGAGGTTCGCACAGTGGTTGATGCGGTGAGGGGGAATCCCACCCTGGTGCCGGAGAAGAAGGACGATCTCTCCTTCCAGTACCTCGGCGCGTCCGAACGGAGTAGAGAGAACCTTTCGTCCCAGCGGGGGAAGATCCGAGTACAGAAGGCTGGTCCCCCCGATTATTCCAAGCACAGGACTGCCTCCTGTTCTTCGAACCGGCGGGGGGCACTGTCCGAAAACCCTGTCTTCATCCGTTATAGTGTCGCTCCGCCCGGACTAAAATCATGCTTGTCCTTCGTGTCGTATCCCCCGGGGTTTACGCGACGACAACAGACGATGGAATGCTCACACATTTATCTGATTGCGTCCTATAGTAGAGGGCGGGCCGATGGGTCAGGGATAGATCGCTCCCCTGGCATGGTGTATGCCATCACGACTCGTATCAAAGGAAATGTGGGAGAAAATTTCACCGGGCTGGTGGTAAAGTGGTATTACGCACCCTTGGCATGGGTGAGGCCGCGGGTTCAATTCCCGCCCAGTCCATCGTTTTTACAGCTTTTTTGGTCCTTACACGAAGAACAGAGCGCTTAATACATACCTGAACAGAATCTTCTCGATTACCGTGGGATTGAAGGAATGGGTTGTCCCGCAGGACAAGATCTTTTACGACCTCTTCGACCGCCTCGCATCGGTCGTTGTGCTTGCCTCGTATCAGCTGGTGGACCTCGGTGACAAGCCGTCCGCCATGAAATCGATCGTCACCCAGATCAAGGAGCTGGAGCACGAGGGGGACAAGATCTCCCACGAGATCTACGAGCAGCTGAACAGCACGTTCATCACCCCTCTCGAGCCTGAGGAGATCTCCCACCTTGCATCCGCGCTCGATGACGTCCTCGATTACATCGACGGCGCCGCGAGGAAGCTGAACAATTACGGGATCTCGGAGATGGATGCGCACATGATCGAACTCGCAAAACTCGTCCAGCTCTCGGCGACCGAACTCGAGGCGGCAGTGAAGTGTATCAGGTCGATCAAGGAGCCCAGGACGATCGAGGAGCGCTGCATCGAGGTGAACAGGCTCGAGAACCTGGCGGACGATGTCATGGCCCACGCGATAAGCGACCTCTTCAAGTCCCAGGACGCGATTCATATCATCAAGTTCAAGGATATCTACGAGTACCTCGAGATCGCCACGGACAAGTGTGAAGATGCGGCGAACGTCCTTTCAGACATCGCGATCAGGCATTCGTGAGATTTTTTGTTTTTTCTGCAGGTCATGTTTCCTTACCGCATCACAGGACTGGCAGGCTGTGTAAGACCCCCTTCCGCGTGAGAAGATCCCGGGCTGACATGACAAAATAACATCATTCATATCGCTTCACTCACAGGTACAGTACGTGCAGCCGCCTCCCATCGAGCTTATCGTATTCATCATAGGAATCGCACTCGTTTTCGATTTTACCAATGGATTTCACGATTCCGCGAACTCTATCTCGACGATCGTCTCCACAAAGGTCCTCTCACCCAGGTCAGCCGTTGTATTCGCCGCATTCTTCAATTTTATCGCAGCATTCGGGTTCGGGGTCGCGGTGGCGAGTACGATCTCCAAGATCATCAAGCTCGATTATCTCGAGGCAAATATCATCCCGTTCGTCGTGCTTGCCGCATTGATCGGTGCGATCTCATGGAACCTCATCACCTGGTACTTCGGCCTCCCGACATCATCCTCGCACGCGCTTATCGGGGGGATGACAGGTGCAGGAATCGCTGCTGCAGGCCTTGCGGCCGTAAAACTCTCCA
>JAJRBP010000040.1 GCA_028679405.1 Methanoregulaceae archaeon
GGTGGTTGCCAGGAAGAAATAGTTGAAAGCCGATCCTGTACGGATCAGATTACGCTTTCTTCATGTGATACGTGTGCCAGATCCGGCATGCCCCTTCGTGGCTGACCATGCATGGCCCGACAGGGATCCTCGGCGTGCACCCCTTTCCAAAGAGCCGGCAGTCAGACGGCTGGGAAATCCCCCTGAGGACCTTGTCGCAGATGCAGGCGGTGTGCTTACTTACATGGGCAAACTCTATCCCGAACTTCTTCTGGGCATCAAATTGTGAGAACTCCTCCTTCAGGCGAAGGCCTGAACCGGGAATGACGGGAAAGCCCCTCCACTCGACGTCGCAGGGCTCGAATACCTCGTACATCATTCTCCTGGCCTTCTCGTTCCCGTCGCGGCAGACCGCCCGGGGATACGCGTTCTCCACACGGTGCTCCCCGGCCCGGACCTGCCTTACGAGCATGATCAGCCCGAGGAGGATGTCCTCGGCTTCGAAACCCGCGACCACCTGCGGGACCGGGAACTGCTCGTACTCGCGGTATCCCGCGACCGTGCAGACGTGCCCGGGCAGGATGAAGCCGTGCAGCGTGGCCTCGCCCTGCTCGAGGAGCCACTTCATCGCCGGGGGGACGAGCCGGTGGCAGGAGAGGATCGAGAAATTCTCCGGAGGCTTTGCAAGGATCGCGGCCGCTACCGTCGGGGCGGTCGTCTCGAAGCCGACCGAGATGAAGACCGTCTCCTTTCCGGTCTTCTCCGCGATCTCGACCGCCTTGTGGACCCCCTGGACGACGCGGACGTCCCCGCCGCAGGACTCGAGCGAGCCTTTCGTGCCTGGAACGCGAAGGAGGTCGCCGTAGGTAGCGATGGTGTACCCCTTCGCCGCAAGCTCGAGCGCCGCATCGATCTCCCCCTGCGGGGTGATGCAGACGGGGCATCCCGGTCCCATCACGATCTTCAGGCCGGGCGGGAGCACGCTCCGTAAACCGGTCCGGGCGATCGCTGCCTCATGCGTCCCGCAGATGTGCATGAAGGTCAGGTCCCGGTCGACGAGGTCCGCAAGCGTTTTTGCCAGTTCGTTCGTTGTCGCGGTCACGTGAGTACCCGTTTGGGTAACGACTGAAATAAGGGTGATGATTCTGCACCGACCGTTCTCTGGAGTCCCACACCTGTCCCGGCCGGAGGATTTTTAAAAAAGCAGTATTTGCCCTGGTGTCCATCCTAAATGACCGGATACCCGCCGACCAGGACAGTCCTTGCCCGGCTCTGCTTCGCCTGGTACCCACGCGACCTTGCGAGGCTGAAGCACCTCCCCGCCTCCTCGTCACGGCCAAGGATCTCGAGGGAGTACCCCTTCTCGTACAGGGCCGGCCCGTTCCCCGGGTCAACCGCGAGGACGCGGTCATAACACCGGACCGCCTCCTCGTTCCTCCGGAAAGATGCGCAACAGATCCCCTTCTCCAGCCAGCCAGCCGGATTCCTGGGATCCGCCTCGAGTGCACGGTCAAAACACGCCATCGCCGGGTCGAACCGCCCCAGCCTTGCCATCGACCTCCCGACCTTCACCATAATCTCAACAGAATGAGGGTTCTTATCCAGCGCCTGCGAATAACAGGCGATCGCCTCTTCGTGCCGTTCGACGCTCGCGAGGACATCTCCTTTCCCGGTGAGGGCCTCGACCGATCCCGGCTGCATCGAGAGTGCCGTACTGAAGCAGGAGAGCGCACGGACCGGCTGGCCGACCCGGCAGAGGCACCTCCCCATCCCGCACCACGCACCCTGGGACTCGGGGCTCAAAGAAAGGTCTTTCTTGTAGAACTCGATTGCCTCGGTGCTTCGCCCCGTCTGTTCGAGGCAGCTCGCCATGCCGGCCCATGCATCGGGGTTCTCCGGGTCCCTCCTGATGGCCTGGCGGTAGAGTTCCATAGCCTCGTCGAACCGGCCGAGGTGCTCGAGGCAGATCCCCTTCCCGATGAGGGCATGAGCCGGGTCTTCTCCCTTCCGGATTGCCTCCTCGAACCATGGGATCGCCTCGTCGTATCTTGCCTGGATGATCAGGGCTTCTCCGCACCGGAGGTCTTCGTCCCTGATCTCCCGCCCGAGCAGCCGGTCAAGGATCCCCATCCCAGATCAGCATCTCATCCATCCGGGTATATGAAGGGATGCACCGTGACGAATGGGACTTCAGGATCCGGCCTTCGGCATAACCTGATAACATTTCCGGCCAATCCTATTCCCGAGTGATTTGTATGGAGAAGGTCCAGTTAGGCCCGATGCCCTACATGAGTGTCATGCCCACACTCCTGGTCGGTGCGAACGTGCATGGAAAACCAAACTACATGGTCGCTGCATGGGCGACGGTCGCCTGCCTCTCCCCGCCGATGGTCTGTGTTGCCATCAACCATGCAAGGCATACTGCGAAGGGAATCGACGAGAACGGTAACTTCAGCCTGAATGTACCCTCTGCATCCCAGGCAGTCGAGACCGACCACTGCGGGATCACCTCGGGTGCATCAGTGGACAAGTCGAAAGTTTTCAGGTCGTTCTACGGGAAGACCGGGAACGCTCCGATGCCTGAAGAATGCCCGGTGAATATCGAGTGCAAAGTATTCAGAACGGTAGACTGCGGGAGCCATGTGTTGTACATCGGCGAAATAGTAGAGATTTTCGCGGCAGGAGAATGCATCACCGATGGGAAGCCCGACCCGGCGAAGGTGAATCCCATGGTATATACTATGGCTATGTACTGGAAAGTCGGGGATCCTGTCGGAAAGGCCTTTTCGATCGGGGGGAAGTACCGGAAATAGGAACATGGACGGGCCCCTGCCACCCGGCGACCTTTTTTCCTGCGCAGCGGGATAAAGCGAATATTCAGGGTGGAAA
>JAJRBP010000269.1 GCA_028679405.1 Methanoregulaceae archaeon
ATATAATATATAATCAACCCGGCTGAAAAGGCCATAAAATCCAATCCTTTTCTGTATCAAATATGAAATCGTCCTGTTTTCTGAGCGACCGGATTCAATCGGCGTATATCGTTTCAGCGTAAACAGACTTAATTTACCACTTGCCAGTATAGGCTTGAAACAACGTCATTTTTAAAAACCTACACGAGAAAGAGGTATTTTTTAGATTGCAATCGAAATTATTATACTCGCCCCTCGCTCATTATAAATGATGAGAGATCAGGCAGATGCAGAGCTATTGGCTGCTATACAGGCAGCGACCTGCAGCGCATTCTATTCAGCGCAGACAAGGCTGCCTGATGATGTGATGCGGGCGTTACACCGCGCCTTTGCGGGAGAATCCGGAGGAATAGCAAAGGGGGAGTTCTCAAACATCATGGAGAACATTACCCGTGCAGGTGACCTTGGTATCCCTATCTGTCAGGATACGGGAGTTCCGATCGTCTACTTTACTGTGCCACCCGATATTCCCATCACGAACGACTTGTTTGAGGCGATTGCTGACGGGGTACGGCTTGCAACAGAGAGGGTTCCACTCCGGCCCAATGTGGTATCGCCACTCTGCAGGGAGAATACCGGTGACAATACCGGACCGGGGATGCCGGCAATTCATCTCCGTCCAGGGGACCGCCTCTGCATCACCGTCCTTCCAAAGGGTGCGGGTGCCGAGAATATGTCGCGGATCGCAATGCTCCTTCCAACCCAGAAAGACGAGATCGCCCGGTTCGTCGTGGAGACGATGTTGATTGCGGAAGGAAGACCCTGCCCGCCCGTTGTCCTCGGTGTAGGTATCGGGAGCACGTTCGACGGAGTCGCGGCTCTCGCTAAGGAGGCGCTCCTCCTGCCGATTGACGAGATGACGGAATTCGAGCAGTGCCTCTGTAACGCAGTGAACGATCTCGGGATCGGGCCAATGGGACTTGGGGGCGATACGACCGCTCTCGCGGTGAAGGTGAAGGAGGCCGACTGCCACACCGCCTCACTGCCGGTGGCGGTCAACGTGCAGTGCTGGGCCTGCAGGCGGGCAAGCGTGGTGGTACCGGTATGACAGGAATGGACCTCTGCACGCCTCTCGGGTATGAGGTCTTCTCACTCCGCGCAGGGGACCGTGTAACACTTTCCGGTGTGGTATACACGGCAAGGGACGAAGCCCACGAGAAGATGATGAAGGAGGGGATCCCGTTCGAGCCTTGCGGTGCCGCGGTATATCATTGCGGACCGATCATCCACAAAGGTAAGGTACTCTCAGCTGGCCCGACCACCTCGGCGAGGATGAACAACCTCTCGGGGTTCCTGCTCACGCAGGGGGTGAGGGCGCTCATCGGCAAGGGCGGGATGAGCGGCCAGGTCGTGAAGCAGCTGAAGGACAGGGGCGTGTATCTCGCCTTTACCGGAGGATGTGCAGCGCTTGCCGCGTCGAGAATGATGCTCAAAGGAGTGTATTTCGAAGAGCTCGGTATGGCAGAGGCGATCTGGGTGATCGAGCTCGATCACCTTCCGCTTGTGGTCGGGATCGATGCCCGTGGCGGAGATATTTTTGAGGATGTGCGCAGGAAAGCAAAGGTACAATTCATGGCACGGTTCAATGGTAAGAAAGGACACGTACCATGAAGCTCGCGATCGATGAGAGCAGGTGCAAGGGGTGTAACCTCTGCACGATGGTCTGCCCATACAAGATCTTCCGGCCCGGGAAGAAGCCAAACAGGAAAGGGACCGTGATACCCGAGATGGACAGACCCGAGCGGTGCACGAACTGCCGGCTCCAGCAGCTCCACGGGAGGAGACTCTGCGGTATCTGCCAGATGATATGCCCTGACCAGGCGATTCACTGGGAAGAAGAAAAACCAGAAGAACCGCACAAGGTGGCGATCGAGTATTGACGAAACGTGAATTCTGGCAGGGAAACATCGCGTGTGCCGAAGGGGCCCTCGCGGCCGGCTGCAGGTTCTTCGGCGGTTACCCCATCACCCCATCGACCGAGATCGCCGAGCACATGGCAGTGAAGCTCCGGAAGCTCGGAGGGACATTCATCCAGATGGAGGACGAGCTCGCGGGGATAGCCTCGATCATCGGTGCCTCGTGGACCGGTGAGAGAACGATGACCGCAACAAGCGGTCCCGGGTTCTCACTGATGATGGAGAATATCGGATACGCGGTAATGACCGAGACTCCGTGCGTGATCGTGAATGTCCAGCGGGGAGGGCCAAGTACCGGCCAGCCTACCATGGCAGCACAGGGAGACATGATGCAGTGCCGGTTCGGGTCACATGGTGATTACAGCGTGATCGCTCTTGCCCCGGCAAGCGTGGAGGAGATGTTCTCGCTTACTGTCGCGGCATTCAACCTCGCCGATCGGTTCAGAGTCCCGGTTTTCCTGATGGCTGACGAGATCGTGGGCCACATGCGGGAACGAATCGATGTTCCAACAGATGTGGACCGGACCGGACGGAAACCGCTCGTGAAGGGTACCCTGCCGTTCAAAGCAGAACCTGACGGGATCCCTGGTTTTCCGGAATTCGGGAAGGGCCATGGGGTCCATGTGACCGGCCTCACGCACGACGAGCGGGGGTACCCCTGTGCGACGAGCCCGAATGTGCACTCGGATCTCGTCACCAGGCTCTCCGAAAAGATCGAGTCGGCACGGGACGCCATTGCTGATTACGAGGTAATGAACCCGGATGCAGAGACAGTCTTCATCACCTACGGTGCACCTGCGAGGACCGTACAGCAGGTCCTGTACGATCGGGGTGACGATTCGATCGGACACCTCCGGTTGAGGGTCGTCTGGCCATTCCCCGAGTCGGCACTGAAGAAGTTCGGTACGGCCGAACGGTTCATCGTTCCGGAACTGAACCTCGGCCAGATCGCCCGCGAGATTGAGCGCCATGTCGACCAGCCTGTCATCAGGGTCCCAAAGATTGGCGGCGAACTCCACACGCCGGAGGAACTCGTCCATGTGCTGGAGGAATACGAATGAGT
>JAJRBP010000059.1 GCA_028679405.1 Methanoregulaceae archaeon
ATCCAGGGTAGTCTGAAGCCCATCGAGGCCGATGACGTCGCGATCATGCTCGCCTACGCAGACAAGGTGATCATTGCTCCCGGCTACGGCATGGCGGTTGCACAGGCACAGCAGAAGGTGAAGGAGCTCACCGACCTCCTGGAAAGCAGGAGCGTCCAGGTGAAGTTCGCGATCCACCCCGTTGCCGGGCGGATGCCAGGGCACATGAACGTGCTGCTCGCCGAGGCTGGGATCTCCTACGACAAACTCTTCGACAGGGACGAGATCAACCCCGAGTTCCCGGACACTGATGTTGTCCTCGTCATCGGGGCGAACGATGTGGTCAATCCGGCGGCGCACAGGCAGGGAAGCCCGCTCTTCGGGATGCCGATCCTCGACGTCGATCAGGCAAGGAACGTCGTGGTCCTCAAGCGTGGCCAGGGAAGAGGCTTCTCCGGGATCGAGAACGACCTGTTCTACCGGGATAACACGAGGTTGTTGTACGGAGACGCGCAGGAATCAGTCGGGAAGCTCGTGCAGGCCCTCAAGAAGCTCTAGCCCAGGAGAAAGGCCAGGGCCATGCCTTCCCCAGGTTCTTTCCGCTTCCGGGCCCTGGCCGCACCACAGGAGAACTAAGGGCAGGTCAGGGTCCGGGCCCGGCCAGGGCCTCGCAGAAAGCCCAGCCCTGACCTGATCAGGACCCTCCGATTTTCAGGCACTCACTTTCTGGTGAAAAGGAAATAACCGGGTTCGTACAGGTCGGGTCCCGGTCCTCTCCGGATCGTGCTCGTGGGCGCGATGGTGGTGCTCGGCCGGCCAGGCAGAGCGGATGACGCCAGCTTTCGCCAGGTGACTTTTCCAGGATTATCCCAGGTTTGTTCCAGCTGGATGCTTTTCAAGGATCATTCCGGAGGTTTCGCAAGGATACTTTTCCCGCATCGTGGTGTGCCACACCCCGCCGGCCTGGACAAGGAATGAGAATATCCGGTAACCAGCGATGATCCACATGTAAACTCGACCGGGTTCAGGTCGATCCTTCGTAATCCTTCATGATCTTCCCGTAGATTTCCACGGCTGCATGAAGCGATTCGATCGGCGTCCTCTCATCTACCGAATGGAGCCGGGTAATATCTCCCGGTCCGTACTCGACCACCCGGAAACCCCTGGTCCGGAGGAACCTCGCGTCGCTGGCTGCCCACTGGACGAGCGGTGTGGAGTCGATCCCAAAGACTTCCCCAATGTTACGGCAGGTAGTACGCACTATCCGGGAATCAGCCGGGGTGAGAGAAGGCTCGGAGATGCTGACGCACTTCAGATCGGCACGAGGGGAATAACCTCGCAGTTCCCCGAGGAGATCGCCGGCTGAACACCCCAGGGGAACCCGGATGTCGAGCTCGAGGTTGCAGTGCTGTGCAACGATGTTCGACTTCTCGCCCCCCTCGATCTTTCCAGGGTTGTACATGATCTTTCGTAACAGGCTCCCCGCATCAGGGATACAGAAGACCTCCCCGAATACCTTTCCTGACTCGCGGATGACCTCTTCGAGACCGGCCCCCGGATGGTACTCCCTCCTGTTCAGGTGTCCCAGGTAGTTGATAAGGCCATACGCTTCCATCACGGCACTTACTCCGATGTCCGGGTAAAGAGATCCGTGCCCCGGTTCCCCCCGGAAACTCACGTTCGCCCTGATGAGTCCTTTTTGCCCGATATTCGGGTGATGCGGGTGAGTCGGTTCGGCGATCAGGACATCGCATGGTGAAATGAGTCGTTTTGCGAGGACGCACTGGATCCCGTTCATCCCGCTGGTCTCCTCGTCACAGACAAAAACGAGGCGTGCGGTAGGTTCTCCCCCCTTCTCCACAAGCTCGCGGACCGCCCAGAGGATGGCCGCACAGCCCCCCTTCATATCAGTCGACCCCCTTCCCCAGACCATGCCTTCGGCAACATCACCTGAATACGGGCCATGCGACCACCCCGTGTCCATCGCCGGTACGACGTCCACGTGGCCGCAGAGGATAAGGGGCTGATCCGGCCCTTCCGTTACCAGGTTAAGCTTCCCCCTGTCGCCTCCGACTACAGTGCTGAAGATACCGATGCCGTCGAGGAAATCCCCGATGTAACGGATCACATCGCCGGTATCGCCCGGCGGATTTTCACTCCTTATCCGTACAAGGTCAGCACACAGTTGAACGACATCCATTGGACGGGTCTTCACCTTCCTGCCCTGAACTGCTCGAACAGGGTGCCGAGGGATGCATCCTCATACAGGCTTTTTAAAAATGCCGGGGTGAAAAATTCCTCGATCATCCTGAAATAAGCCGACGGCTGGAGCGCCTGCCTGTTATCAGGGTCGAGCACGATCCTGAAACTCCTGTAACCTGCAGGGTCGTCCTTATCGTAGACCTTCTTCCAGAGCAGCGGCAGGCGCTCGAAACGTTCCGGATTTTCCGCCTTCAGCCAGTTGATGAAATCTGGAAAGAGCGCACGGTCCCCTTTCTTCTCCTCGTCGATCCTCCACCGCAGGTACTCCCCTGTCATGAGGTTTTTCGGCGACTGGTAGTTGAAGGCCATGATGCCGAGGGTATAATCGATGTGCGCGAGTGCATCGATAAAATAAAAGTAGAGCACTTTGTGAAATAGCGCCGTATCATGAAGGATAAGGGATTTCCCGTAAAGGTGCTCCAGCACTCGCGTATATTCGTTCTCTTCTCCCATGAGAGATATTTCTCTCCTGTCGGGCAAAATATCTTTGTTTATTCAGATCAGGTGAAAAA
>JAJRBP010000162.1 GCA_028679405.1 Methanoregulaceae archaeon
GTCGGGGATAGCTGCGGCTGCAACGATATGATCCTCGACCTTAAGGTCCGCCTTCTTCCGCATCTCCTGGAACCGCCGGACCACTTCCCTGGCATACCCTTCGGCCTCGAGTTCCGGTGTAAGCGTGGAATCCACATAGACTCTGAACAAATCGGTTGCAACCGAGGTTACGTTCTGCGGGAGCACCTCTTCGAATTTTACATAAGATGGGTCGATCCGGTTGCCATCCAGGAATATTCCATCTGAAATTCCTTTTTTTAAGGAAGAACCGTCCGCTTCGAGGATGGCAGCCCTTACCTTCGGGGCATCTTTACCGAACTTCGGGCCGAGGACCTTCATCTGAGGTTCTGCCCTCCAGGCAACGCGGTCATACGTCTCGCTTGCGACGACCGATCGTGCATTTGCACGTTCCCGATAAATCTCACCAAGATTCCTGATGGAAGCAGTGACTGTAGGGTCACCTGAAGCAACCACCACTTCCTTGACCGGCCACCTGAGTTTCCTCTTCCCGAGTTGCCGTGCATTCGCCTGAGCTTCGTCGAACTGCATCGCAACCCCCATCTCGGCTTCAAGTGCCAGGTCTGTGAGTGATTTATCCGCAACCGGCCAGCCCAGCATATGGACACTTTCCTGGTCCCGGTCTGTCCGGATATTCCTGTAGATCTCTTCAGCGATATGAGGAGCAAACGGGGCGAGGATCTGCACGAGTCGGCGCATCACGTAGTATATCGTCTCGTAGGCATGGCGTTTCTCTTCGGATTCCCCTTCGAGCCACATCCGGGGCCTGACGAGCTGCACGTACCACCTGGAGAGGTCGTCAAGGACGAACTGGAGGATCGCCCTCGTTGCCCTGTGGAGCTGACAGGTCTCCATCGACTGCTCGACATCGGTGGTAAGCGACTGGACCCTCGATACGATCCACCGGTCGAGAGGCTGCATCTTCGTATTGTTTTTGCGAATGAACTCCCCGTCCCAGCGGCCGGCACCGGCTGCAGGGATAAAACCGTCGAGGACCATGTAGGGGATCGGGAAACGGTAGACGTTCCAGAAGATGTTGATCCCCCGGGCAACCGTCTTGATCCCTTCCCAGTTGAACTTCAGGTCGTCCCACGGTGCACTTGACGAGAGCACGTAGAGCCGCAGGACGTCGACACCCTGGGAAGCGATCACCTCTTCCGGAGTCACCACGTTCCCAAGGCTCTTTGACATCTTGCGGCCTTCGGCATCGAGTGCAAACCCATGCATGAGGACGCTCCGGTATGGCGAACGGTTGAACGCGATGGTGCTCGCCCCGAGCTGGGAGTAGAACCACCCCCTGGTCTGGTCCTGTCCCTCGGCGATAAAGTCCGCAGGCCAGAGCCGTTCGAATGCCACGGGATCTCCCGGGAAACGAAGCGTTGCCCATGATGCAACTGCAGAATCGAACCAGACATCGAAGATGTCCTCGACCCTCTTCATCACGCCACCACAGGTGCAGGGTATCGTCACTTCATCCACGTACGGCCTGTGCGGGTCCGGGATAGAGATTCCGCTCGCTTTCTCGAGCTCTGCGATCGTTCCGATAACCCGGATCGTATCGCATTTTTTACATTCCCATATGGGTATCGGAATTCCCCAGTACCGCTGGCGCGAGATACACCAGTCCCTCGCCTCCTTTATCCAGTCATGGAACCTCGCACTGCCCGCCCATTCCGGATACCAGGTCACTTCCGCGACCTCCTCGAGCATCCGGTCGCGGAGCTCCGACGCCTTGAGGAACCACTGCTCCGTGGCCCTGAATATGATCGGAGTCTTGCACCTCCAGCAGTGACCGTACCGGTGCACGACCTTGTCCTCGGAGAGCAGATGGTCACCAAGTTCGTCGAGGACAACCCGGTTCGCGTCCCGGACGAACATGCACTCGAGGATTCCACCTTCCGCCGTGAACCTGCCTGCCGTGTCTACAGGACAGAGGATTTCGAGGTTTTCACGCTGGCCGAGCAGGTAGTCGTCCCACCCGTGACCCGGGGCGATATGAACGAGCCCCGTATTCTCCCTGGCAACGAAATCGGCAGCAACAACCCTGTGTTCTACCTTTCGCTGGGCTGGTACCTGCTCGTGGAGAGGGGAGCGGTATTTCGTCCCGATGAGCTCGACACCGGTTTTTTTCTCAAGAATCTTGTAGTCCTGGTACCTGCCCTTTCGGAGGACCTGCTCGACCAGGTCTTCCATTATCCATAGGATTTCTTCGGTTCCTCCCTTCACCGCCCTCACTTTCGCATACACGAAATCCGGGTGGACGGCTACCGCGACATTTGCCGGCAGGGTCCAGGGTGTGGTGGTCCAGATGACGAGGTACTCGTTCTTATCTCTGTGAACCGGGAACTTTACGTAGATCGATGGGTCGGTCTCGTCCCAGTATTCCACTTCTGCATCTGCAATCGCGGTCGCACACCTCGGGCACCAGTTCACCACGCGGAAGCCCTTCTCGAGCATGTTGTGCTCTGCCGCTTTCCGGCAGGTCCACCAGGCTGCTTCAATATACTCGGGGTGCATCGTCCTGTACGGGTCTTTAAAGTCGAGCCAGACACCCAGACTCATAAACTGCTCGCTCATCACCTCAAGGTTCTTTGCAGCAAAATCCCTGCACTGGTCGATGAACTTCCCTATCCCGTACGTCTCGATCTCCTTCTTCGAGGAGAAGCCGAGCTGCTGCTCGACCCTTACCTCGATGGGGAGGCCATGCATGTCGTATCCGGCACGGGCTATCACGTCCCTTCCCGTCATCCTGCGGTAGCGGAGGATGCTGTCTTTTAAGATCTTGTTCCACGCAGTCCCCAGGTGGATGTGCCCGGTCGTGTAGGGAGGCCCGTCGACGAAGAAGAACGGGGGGTCCCCGGCATGGAGTTCCTTCACCTTTCCGTAGATATCTTCTGAGCGCCAGTACTCCTGCACCGACTCCTCGATAGTATGCGCATCGTAGCTGCTGGTGACTTCCTTCACCGGATCCTCTCCACCAGACCCTGGAATGGATACAGGGAATCTTCATCAGTATTGGCGATTACAGACAAAGTAGTTTGTCCTTTCCATTCCGGAATGTCAGGGAATAAAAATTACAGAAAACTGAACAAACGACACGGGTAATCCTCCGGGCTCACTGATAAATTGAGAACGATTGTCACTGGCCACTGTGGAATCAGACTGGTTTTCCACAGGATTTCGCGATCGGACGGAGAAAAATATTGTAAAATGATCTGATGTCTGATCTATTCGATCGCAATCTTCGTCTTCTTTTCCTCGGCTGACTTTTTCAGGTGTATCTCCAGGACGCCGTTCTTGAACGTAGCCTTCGCTTCTTCCATCTTCACCGCTTTTGGCAGCGGAATAACCCGACGGACGGCCCCGAACCTGCGTTCGTGCAGGTAGTAACCCTCCTTCTCCTCTTCCTTCTCCGTCTTCCGCTCGGCAGCGATCTCCAGGGTATTCGGATCGAGAAGATCGATCGAGATATCATCCTTTGTCACGCCCGGGATCATATCGGCGGTGACGACAACCATACTGTCCTGTTCGAGCACATCGACCCGGAGTTCCTTCCGGAGCGCCGGCACCCCTTCCGCGGTCCCCCCCGGGGGCATGAGTGCCGGTCTCCCGGGTTCGACGACCTGGTGAAAGAGATTATCCATGTAATTCCTCATGTCTTCCAGCTCATCGAATATCGATCGGTAATATCGTGCCATTCTCCATCTCTCCATTTTCCGGAAACGACTTCTTCCGGTGAAATCCCAAGGGTCATCCGCATATATGAAACTATCCCGGCAGGTTCCGGATGGCATCCTTCAGGCATCCGGATCCAATCTTCTTGATGAATGCGCAGAGGCTTCCGGTAAAAGCGGGTACCGGTCCTATCTTTTCCAGTCGCTTTCAATATGCATCCGATCGTACCGGTATGAGAAGCGGGAGGGATGATGGAGCACATAAGGAACGCGTTCAATGCATTCGCCGACCAGTACGATTCCCAGCGGCGCTGGGTGATCCCCGAGATGGACACATTCTATAGCACGGCAGTCTGGATGGCGGACTATCCTGGCACCTCACCGGCAATCCTCGATATCGGGGCAGGCACCGGTCTTCTCTCCGCCATGCTTCTCGGGCGGTATCCGGATGCTTCAGTGACACTCCTTGATATATCCGAACAGATGCTCGCAGTTGCCAGAAAAAGGTTCGAGGGCAGGAAAAATATCCGGTATATTACTGGCGATTACAGCGGCACAGACCTCGGGGGAAAGTATGACCTGGTCTGCTCGGCCCTCTCCATCCATCACCTCCCGGACAAGGAGAAACACCGGCTCTACTGCAGGATCTGCGATGTCCTGAACCCGGGGGGAATTTTCGTGAATGCCGACCAGGCGTCCGGAGAAACGCCTGCCATGGACAGGAAATTCCTGGAGTACTGGAACGAATTTTTCAGTGACGGACCACTCTCTCCGGAGGAACGTGCCGAGATCATGAAACGGCGGGATACCCTGGACCAGAACGCAAAACTCTCAGACCAGCTCTGCTGGCTGAAGGACTGCGGATTTCATGACGTGGATGTGGTGTACAGGAACCGCATCTTCGTGGTGCTGACGGGGAGAAAAGCTCCCTGAGACCTGGAAATCATGAAACAACCCCTCAACCCCGCAGGATGGAACGATTCCGGAGTATGATCCAATTTGAGCCCTCAACCGGAATTCTCGCATCCCTCCTGTGTATTAATGCAGGTGTCTTCCTGCTGTTCGGCTATGACAAACACCAGGCACGCCGTGACGGGTGGCGGGTCCCTGAACGCACACTCCTTCTCTCCTCGCTCGCAGGGCCGTTCGGTGCTTTCTCCGGGATGAACGTCTTTCATCACAAGACGAGAAAGCCTGCATTTTTTATCCTGGTACCCGCTTTTATTGTTCTCCAGGTCGTGTGCGCAGTGATTATTTCAGGAGGAATATGACTGGAAACGAACTCTTTTCAAAAGATTTTATCTACTCATTCCACGCGTCCCTATCTGCGTTTACCAATCCTTTTTCATCGCCTCAGTTCTCAGGTCTCCAGGCATCAGTTCAATCGCGTACCTGAGAGCCGTCCTTGGCATCTTCCTCTTGTTCCGCATTACGTACTCAAACACCTCTTGCTGGTGCTTCCGGCTTGCCTCCTTAAGGAGCCATCCGTAGCCCTTCTGTACCATGTCATCCCCGTCAGTGAGGAGGAGGTCGGCGATCTCCAGTGAATCGTCCAGGTATTTCCCGCGTTTCGCGGGCACAATCAGCGATACCGCCGCAGCACGGCGCATCCAGCGGTTCTCCGACTGCGTCCAGCGTTTCAGTTCGCCTACCATATCAGGGAATTTTTCGATAAAATCTCCTACCGCGTGATTGCAGAACCCATCGCAAGCTGCCCAGTTGGAGATATAGCGGCGGATCCAGTCCTCGAAGACCGCAAGGTCCGCACGTTCGAACCGATCTGCAAGATTCGGAACCCATGCTGAGACAATGAAGGCCTCCTCCAGGTAACCCGACCAGTACAGGTCCTCGCAGAGGTGAAAGATCTCTTCCTTGTCACGGTCCTTCACCTCCTTCCAGTACTTTTTCGCAAGGGCGATACCTGTCGCCGTTTTTATTCCATAGCACTTGATCTCCTCTTTGAAGAAACGTCTGGATGATCTTTGTATATCTGGATCTGCGATACTGTTGAGGTCGTTCCTGATCCGGGAGAGAACAGAGTCCATCATAACAGGTTGGGGAGGACTGCGGGATAAGCCCTCGGGACTGAAGCTGCAATCAGACCCTGACTATTCCTCTCCAATATGGACCGGCGGGTATGTTGCGATCTTCCCGGGCGCTCCACAAACAAAAAAAGATACATCCGGGGGACCGGTTCTTCTCCGGATTCTCCTGTGAAAAACAACCGGGGGGTGAATCCGGTTACTTCCTTCCCCTGGCCGCAAAGGCCACGATTACCAACCCGGCTCCCAGTAAGGGGATAACCGGAGACAATGGGGATCCCGTGGCTGATGGCGATGGAACGGTTGTCTGCTGCATCATCGCGGTGGCGAATTTTTTCGCTGATTGCGCTGCCTCAAGGGAGGGATTGATTTCGAGTGCCTTCTCGGCAGCCTCCAAAGCCTCTGAGTACCGCCCGAGGTGCCCGTAAGCAGTCGCCACATTCGCCCAGCCCTCCGCAAGACCTGGATCGAGTGAGACCGCCTTCTCTGCGGAATTTACTGCCTCGCCGTACCTCCCGAGGTTGTTCAGGGCATCGGCACGGCTCGCCCATGCCTCTGAAATGTTCGCATTCCCTTCAAGAGCCCGGTCAGACGCGTTCAGTGCCTCCTCGTTCCTGCCGAGGACCACCAGCAGCCCAGCCTTCTGTGTCCAGGCGAGTGAGAAGTCAGGCTGTATCGAGAGCGCGTGGTCAGTAGCTTCGAGGGCTTCCCGGTACCTGCCCTGCGAGGCGAGGTCTGCCCCGGTATTGTACGCATTGATCGCATCGATATTCTGTCCCGTAAGTTCCGGGCCGGCTGCCATTGCAGGATATGCAAGGACAAGCAGGAGAAGAACCACCAGAATACCAGTCGTGATGGACATATTCCCGGGTATTTGCATGGTAATCAGTATATAGTTCGTTCACGTTGCCGGATAAATGCTTCAGAAGGTCATACCGGATTGTTCCTGCATATCAGCCGGATACACGTCCCTGCTGATCTTTTCGTTCTCTCCGGAAAAGTCCGGTTCCACTCCGATGCATTCATCTCGGAGCCTTCCCGATGCTACGTACAGAATGATTTCAGGGAGGAGTCATCGATGAAAACATACCCCGTCATTATCGGAGGGGTCCGCAGGGAGACCTCCGAGGTTGCTGAGGTCAGGTTTCCCTACACCGGAGAAGTGTATGCCAGGGTCTGCCAGGCCGGTCCTTCCGACCTGGACGATGCCGTATCGGCTTCGGTAAGAGGATTCCAAAAGACCCGCCGGCTTTCTTCATTCGAACGGTCCCGGATCCTCTCGAACCTCGCAGACGAGATCAGGGCCAGGGCTGTCGACCTTACAGAGGTTCTAATAATGGAAGGAGGCAAAACCAGGAAGTTCGCCGCAGCCGAGGTCTCCCGCGCCGAAGTGACGGCCAGGACATCGGCCGAAGAGGCGAAACGGATCTATGGCGAGATCATCCCGCTCGACTGGAGCAGCGATACCGCAGGGAGGACCGGTTACCTCCGGCGGTTCCCCATAGGCCCTGTCCTCGGGGTCGTCCCGTTCAATTTCCCGCTCAATCTTGCCTGTCACAAACTGGCTCCCGCTCTGGCCGCCGGTAACTCAGTTATCCTGAAACCTGCATCTGCTACACCATTGTCGGCTCTTCTCCTCGGAGAGATGGCACTTTCCGCGGGAGCCCCTCCCGAATCCGTCAGCGTCGTCCCCTGCCCCGGTGCAAGGGCCGAGCAGCTCGCCAGAGATCCGAGGATCTCGTACCTCTCGTTTACCGGGAGCTGCACGGTAGGCTGGCACCTCAGGGAGGTCTCGGGGCGCAAGAAAGTCTCCCTCGAACTAGGGGGGAATGCAGCGGCTATCATCCATGACGATGCCGACCTGGATTTCGCGGTCCAGCGGATCGTGACGGGTGGATTTACCAATGCGGGCCAGGTCTGCATCTCGGTCCAACGGGTCCTCATCCAGAGAAATATTTACGAAAGCGCCGTTGATCGGATCGTTGCGGCAACAAAAAACCTGGTCGTCGGTGATCCCCGGGATCCTGCATGCGATGTCGGTCCGATGATCGATGGGACAAAAACATCAGAAGCGCTCGAAAAAGTACAGGAAGCGATCGGGCAGGGTGCCAGGGTCCTTACAGGAGGTACTCTCAAGGGACGAGTCTTCACCCCGACAGTAATCTCCGGCACGACACCGGATATGCGCGTAAACCGCGAAGAAGTGTTCGCACCGGTGATAACCGTCATACCTTACGATGACTTCAATGAAGCCGTCCGCATCGCAAACACAGGGGATTACGGGCTCCAGGCAGGGGTATTCACGCAGGATATCGGGCGGATTCTCTCAGCCTTCGAGGAGATGGACGTGGGAGGGGTAATCGCCAACGACATCCCGACCTTCCGGGTCGACCAGATGCCGTACGGGGGTGTCAGGGCGTCAGGCACCGGCAGGGAAGGACCCAGGTATGCGATCGAGGAGATGACAGAGCCAAGACTCCTGGTCATCAACCGGAGACAGCAGAATTGATGACAGGGAGATGAGATGACACACATCGCATCCGATACCCTGGAGACTGACCACAGCACATGATGCAGATCGCAGTGATCGGACCGGCCGATTGTACCCCCGAAGAATGGCGGGCTGCAAGAGAGACGGGCAGACTGATAGCCCAAAAAGGCGCGGTGCTTGTATCGGGGGGACTCGGCGGAGTCATGGAAGCTTCCTGCCAGGGCGCGAAGGAATCAGGTGGGAGAACTGTTGGCATTCTCCCCGGAACTTCCGGCGGAAATCAGTTTCTCGACATCAGCATCAGGACAGGCCTGGGACACGCCCGGAATTTTCTCGTCGTCCAGTCAGGCGATTCGGTTATCGCAATCGGTGGGGATGGCCGTTCTTTCGGAACCCTCAGTGAAATAGGGATTGCAATAAAAACCGGAAAAAAGGTATTCGGCTGGTGCACCTGGGACATTCCCGGAGTGACCGCCTGCGAGTCCCCGGAAGTGGCGGCCCTTAGTGCAGTTCGCGTATCCCGCCCGTGATCGACAGGTCGTAACCACCCATTCGGGTAAGATCCAAACGGAGACGGTCGGACCGCACCGCTTCCGCGAGTGCCTGGACACGGCGGTCGTCCCAGTGGGCCTTCCTGATGGCGAGTTCATACCGTTCCACTCCGACCGGGACGAATTTCAGGCCCAGCGACTTCGCTGCACTGTAGACGCACATACCGGCGTCCGCCTCACCTGTCTTTACCGCGAGGGCGACACCAAGATGCGTTGTCGCTTCCCGTTCATACCCCCGTATCGAGGTCGGATCGATCGAACGCTTCAGGAGCTCGTGGTCAAGGAGGATCCTTGTCCCTGAACCTCTCTGCCTGTTGATGAACGTGTGTCCGGGAAGGTCTTCGATCCCGATCCCGTCCCTTGAAACAATACCCTGTTCCCTGCCGGCAACCGAGAGGAGGACGAGGGGAGTGTCCGGAAGGTACCGGTCAAGATAAGGTACGTTATACCTACCGTCCTCTGCAAGGAGGTGCATCGGTGCGGCATGACATTCGTCCTTCTTCAGGGCGATCAGGCCGCCCATGCTCCCGACATGGGCCGAATGCGCCTCGATTGCGCTGAACTGGAGGATATCGGCAAGGATGTCCAGGCAGGGGTCATGACTCCCGGTGAGGAGGAGTGCAGAGTCAACCTGCAAACGCGGTACCATCAGGTGCACGGGAATCCCGGGACCTGCCTCGAATCCCTCGACCCCGGCAGGGACCCGGAGATATGCATTTGCCCTTACCGCGCTCATCTGGACCCCTGCCCCCCTGGAGAGAGGGGAAGCGACGTACCGATCGCCCACCTTGCCGGCAGCAAGAAGGACAAATTCGTCCGTTCCCGGGTCGGATGGAATGGTGGAAGTAACTGTGGCACTAATCGTCTCCAGCCCGGGCAGGGCGAGCCCGAACCGGGAGAGGAGAGGGGTCACGATCTCACGGAGGACGGTGAGCGCCGAGAGCGGATAACCGGGAAGGCCTATCACCGGCTTTCCCCCGACCTTTCCGATGATCACTGGTTTTCCCGGCTTCATTGCAATGCCATGGACCAGGACCCGGCCAATCCCTGAGATGACCGGAGCGGTGAAATCGCGTGTCCCCGCAGATGAGCCTGCAGAGACAATAACGATCTCGTTCT
>JAJRBP010000242.1 GCA_028679405.1 Methanoregulaceae archaeon
GGTGAAGGTGGAATACCAGTTCGATAACCTCCCGACATATGCGGCATTCGATGGCTACGCCTGGTGCAGCGCCGCGCTCGATGGCCAGGGAATTTCGTGGACGAACAAGCTCTCGGCAACCGGGGCGAGCGGTTATTCGGTACTTGGCGGCCCTTCCGTTCCCCCCGTAGCCTTACCTGGTCACACGAGTGCACCGACGGACCCCGACCATGACGGCTTTTACGAAGACCTGAACGGGAACGGGATCGCGGACTTTGACGACATGAACCAGTTCTACGCACACCTCGCCTGGATCCAGGCGAACGAACCCGTGCCACGGTTCGACCTTGCAGCGGACGGGGTAATCGATCTTGCCGATGTCATCCGGCACTTCCAGGAGTTATAATGATGAAAGTACGAAGTATCTTTCTGCTTATCCTCACTGGGCTGCTGATCCTCGTGACGACCGCCTCGGCGGTCACGCTCTCGGCCGGGAACGTACAGGTCGCCACGCCCGGGACAACCGCGACGGTGAACATCGTCCTCGACCAGGTCCCTGCCGGTCTCGCAGGATACAATCTATCGATCGGGCTGTCCAACACCTCGGTAGCCGAGATCGTCTCGGTGAGTTTCCCCGGATGGGCGAACCGGAACATCGCGGGGTGGCCCCACCAGAACGCGAACAGTACAATTCCCTCGGATTCGGTGTGGATAAAGGCCGCAGACCTGAATAACCTCATCGTTCCAGGCGCGAAAAAAGTGACCCTCGCCACCATTACCATCCGTGGGGATACCGTCGGTACCACACCGGTCACCCTCGCGGTCAGGCAAATAAGCGATGACGCGGGGACGAATATCGTTCCCACAAGGGTAAATGGATCGGTCGCGGTCAGGCTCCCGGACCTCGTGATCGCATCCGTGGACGGTCCGGTGACAGCCGGCCAGGGAGAGCGGATCCCCGTCGTAAATACCATATCGAACCTCGGCACCTATGCAACAGACAAGCCTTTCCTCGTCCAGTTCTTCTTATCGGTCGATGGGACGCAGAATAATTTCGTCATCGGGAAACGAAAGATCACCGCGCTTGCCGCCGGTGCATCGGACACCGCGACGACCAGTCTTGCCGTACCCCCGAAGATCACGCCCGGGACCTGGTACGTGAAGGGTATCGTCGACCCGAACAGGCAGATTGCCGAGGCCAGGGAGAACAATAACGCACGATTCGACCCTGTGGCAACCACCATCACCCCAAGGCCGGACCTGGTCTTCTCCTGGATCGACGGACCGGGAACCGGTACCATCGGCCAGCGTATCTCGATCACGCTGAACGTGACGAATTCAGGGGCTTCTCCGGTCACCGGGTTATCATATGTTCAAATGTACCTCTCCCCGGACACGGTGATCACGGGATCGGATAAACTCCTGAAGAAGTTCATGGTCCCCCCGCTCGGGGCGGACCAGTCGATCACGATCGGGGGATCGCCGGTTGTTCAGGCATCAATAACACCAGGTTCGTATTACCTCGGAGGTATTCTCGACTACGGCAACCTGGTTGCAGAGCAGGACGAGAAGAACAACAAGGGGTTCGATCCGGTCCCGATCCAGGTCGTCGCATGAGACCCATCGACCAATGGGAGGCGTAAAGCAGTCTCCCTCATTGAGTCGCGGGCGGGGGACATCTGATCCTCCCTCCCGGACTCCCCGGTAAGGATCCGGGATACTGAATGATGAGAAAAATGGCCTGCCCCATGCCTATGGAGACGGGATTCCATCACGTTTTTACATAATGGGGTTCAATTCAAACAAATTCAGGTACTGATAAGATGATCTCACCCACCCGCACCATGGCACACGGCGATATCGAGGCCCTGACCCTGCAGGCACAGGATTACTCGGAATTACTCGCGAGGCTCCGGCAGGAACTGGAGACTGTTATCGTGGGGCAGGGAACAATCATGGACCGGCTCCTGGTCGCACTCTGCGCCGAGGGGCACGTCCTCCTGGAAGGGGTCCCGGGCATTGCAAAGACGCTGCTGGTCAGGACACTTGCACAGTGCCTGGACTGCAGTTTCGCACGCCTGCAGTTCACTCCCGACCTTCTCCCGGCAGACATCACCGGGACCAAGATCTTCAACCAGCAGGACTCGACTTTCTCGACGGTCAGGGGACCGATCTTTGCACATATCGTCCTTGCCGACGAGATAAACCGTGCACCCCCGAAGGTCCAGTCTGCGCTCCTCGAGGCGATGCAGGAACGCCAGGTCACCATCCAGGGGGAGACCCACTGCCTCGAAAGACCGTTCTTCGTGCTCGCGACCCAGAACCCGATCGAGTCGGAAGGGACCTATCCCCTCCCTGAGGCCCAGGTCGACCGGTTCATGTTCAAGGTCCTCATGACCTACCCTGAACCTGAGGACGAGATACGTATCATCGAGCGGTTTACCGGTGTTGAAGGAACCGGACCAGGTACGATCCTCAATGCCGCAAAGATCCTCGAACTCCAGGACTTCAACCGGCGGATCTACGCAGACCCGGAGATCACGCGGTATGTCGCAGCGATCACCGACGCGACCCGTCATCCTGACCGGTACGGGCTCGATCTCTCCGGTTACATCTCCTATGGCGCATCCCCGCGTGCATCGATCTACCTTGTCCTCGGGGCAAAGGCGGTTGCACTCATGAAAGGGCGGGGGTACGTCGTTCCCGACGACGTAAAGTCCATCGCTCATGAGGTGCTCCGCCACCGGATCCTCCGTACCTTCGAGGCAGAGGCAGAGGGAATCACCCCCGACCAGATCATCACGGGGATCCTTCAGAAGGTAGCAGTCCCGTAGGGTGGGGCCGTGACGGTACGCGAGATAAATTCTCCAGGGAAAGATCGCAGCGATCAGGGAGGCTGGTCTGATATACCGAAAGACCGGAAGGAACTTATCCGCCTGATAGAGAAGATCGGGATCATCGCCGTCCGCCGGACCGACGGTCTTCTCTCGGGAGCTCACAGGTCGCAGTTCAGGGGAAGCGGCGTGGACTTCACCGACCTCCGTGAATATCATCCGGGGGACGAGATCAGGGCGATCGACTGGAATGTCACGGCCAGGCAGAACTGTCCTTTCGTGCGCGAATTCACGGAGGACAGGGACCGGACCTTCTATTTTGTCCTCGACCTTTCAGCTTCAGGTGAATTCGGGTCCGAAACAAGCATCAGGAAGAGGGCGCTCGAGGTGACCGCAAGCCTGCTCTTCGCGGCATACCGGGCGAACGACCGCATCGGCCTCCTCCTCTTTTCGGACCGCATCGAGAGGTTCATCCCTGCAGGGAGGGGGAGGAGCCACCTCATTACTCTCCTCAACACGCTGGTCACCTGCAGGCCGGAATCGGGAAGGACGGACCTTGTGCCGCCGCTTCGTTTCCTCGCCCGGACGCTCCGCCGCCAGGTCTCCATCGTGCTGATCTCCGATTTTAATGCCCGGGGGTTTTCAGAGAGCCTGAGGCTGCTTGGCAAAAGGCACGAGGTGATCGCTGTGAGGATCACCGACCCGCGTGAGCATGATCTT
>JAJRBP010000117.1 GCA_028679405.1 Methanoregulaceae archaeon
ACAGGTAAAGGGTGACGCGATCTACTACGAGGAGAAGGTGGTCAAACCGGACAAGCATAACTTCGATATCGACATTTCAGAAGTATACATCCCGGTCTGGCAGATCAGGGGTAAAAAAATCGTTGAGATCAACGCCTTTACCGGGGAAATTCTCTCGGTCCCGATGGATGAAGGTGTGGAGATCCTTTAATCCGTCATGACTATAATTCTCGGCGGTGGTCCCGCGGGAAGAATTGCGGCGATTCACCTGGCGGACGCAGGCGAGGAGGTCCGCCTGGTCGAAGGCAGCCGGATCGGGGGCCAGTGTCTCCATTTCGGCTGCATGCTTGTCTGTGGACTGAATGACGCGGCACGGGTCATGGCGACGAACAGGCAGTTCCGGGATCTCGGTGTTCTGGATACCATACCTGCTCTCGATTTTCCCCGACTGATGCGGGAGCTGAAATCGGTCCAGGAAACCATCTCAGTTGTACTTGACTCGGAAACGAAGGCAGCAGGAGTCGATATCGTATATGGGTGTGAGGCCGGTCTCAACGGAAATGTGGTACTCCTCGGAGATGAAATCCTCAAACCGGATTCGGTGATTGTCGCGACCGGATCCAGGCCGGCGATCCCGGACATTCCTGGCACACGACTGGACCGGGTGTATACGCCACACACAATACCCGCGATGAAAGACCTCCCTGATTCCCTTGCGATAATAGGCGGGGGCATCATGGCTGCCGAGTTTGCATACATTTTCCGGACGCTTGGGTCAGAGGTCCATCTTCTTTCGCGAAGCGGTCTTCTCAGGAACCTTGATCCTCACCTGCGCGCGGCTGCACTCAGGGAACTTGGAGAGGTGAATATCATGCAGGACGTCTGCGTGAAGGGGATCGAAGGAAATGTAAACGTTGAGGCGGTCAGGATCGCGACCGGAAACGATGAGAAGGTCGTTCACGCCGATGCGGTCCTGATCGCGGCTGGTTTAATCCCGAGGTCTGAAAAGATCCAGGGGATCAGGAAAGGGCCTGCAGGTGAGTTGATCGTAGACAGCCGGATGAGGACGAGCATGGAGGGAGTGTATGCAGCGGGAGACGTTACCGGACCTCCCTACCTTACTCCGGTTGCGAGGCGCGAGGGAACTGTGGCCGCGGAGAATATCCTCGGACGGGACTGTACGATGGATTACCGGTATATCCCACAGTCCATGAACCTCGCGACCGAATTCGGTTTCGTCGGGGGTGCAGGTTCAGGGGCACTCTCGATGAGCATGCCTGGTCCTGCGGGTCCGGGGACATTCTGGCAAGTCCCGTTCAGATCAACTGGTATTTCGAAAGTGAGCATCGGCATGGACGACGGGAGGATTATTGGAGCAGCCTCAGCTGGCCCGGGTTCGGGGACTATTGCAGGATACGTGGGATTCCTGATCCAGAACGGATTCACGGCGCACGATCTCTCCGGATTCATGGAAGTCCACCCGAGTACGGACGGTATCCAGGGCCTTCTCAAGTACGCCGGAGCCTACCTTCGAAAACGACAATCCGGTACGGATTCGAAACCTCCGGAGTAACCTTCCGGGACGTGATCCCGGGTATTCTGATATTTACTTTTCCTGTGGAGAACCGGGACCGTCCTGATGATTCCCACCAATCGGGTGAGTAACGGCATGGAGCCCTCCTGAAAATGAAGAGTCCGTTAAAAGGACCTGTCAGGTTTTTTCGCGATGGATTACGATTTTCGCATGAAAGGACTGCCCTCAAAACCGGCAAGCGCATCCCTCCATATATCGATCTTCCGTTCGAGGGAGACTTGTGAATTTGCGGGGCTTGTAGAAGGGAGTGTAACGAGAATCGGGGACCCGGAATCATCTTCCCTGCGACCCAGAGCCCGAAACAGGAATTTTCCCGCGACCTTCCCATTTGCTCCGATCATTTTTATCGAAGACTGGTTTCGGATCAGGCCTCCGATGTCGTTTAAGACAGGGTTCCTGATTCCACTGTCCAGCGCTCCTTCCCGCCTGCATGTCTCCACAGAGTCCCATAATGCGACATGGTGGTCCTTTAAGGATCTGATCCTTTCAATATATGGCAGGGTTTTATCGATTCCAAGGAGGACTTCCATTATCTCCCAGAACTGGTTCCTTGGATTTGCATAATAACTGGAGAGCCCGAGAGAGAGGGGGCCAGGAAAACTCCCGACGATCAGGACCAGGGGGACAGGGCCGATCTCCGGTCGGAGTCCTGCCATTCCGGCAGAGGAGGATTGTCCATTTTTCTTACCTGATCGGGCGGAATTCCCCTTGCATGAAATCCCGCTCGTCCTCCTTCTCATCGCTTCTCCCGGGCCGGATCCGGAACCATGCCAGAGGTCATGGGGTCTATTCTTTCTTCCTGCGCACGACCAGGAAATAATATGCCGCGCCGATCAGGACTACCGCAATGATACTGATCGTTATCGGGTCAAGCCCCGACCTCGGAATGAGGACTATCCGTACCTTCATTGTATCCGATATCTGGCTGTTATCAAGTGCATCCCGGTACCGGATTTCGGAGTCGAGACCGTACTCTTTCACGGTTGCCGCTCCGTCGGCGCCCAGCTCGAACCTCGCAGTCGCACGCTCCCCGGGTCCGATATCCCCGAGGAAAGCAGTATCGTCACTGCTCGTAAAAGGGTCCACCGCACTCAGCCGGGCCTGGGCGGAGTATGCAGTGGCAGCGCCGGTGTTCTCGTATTCGATATCGATCACTTTTTTCCCTGCTATATTCATTTGTGCAGGTGTCGAGACGACTCGGAAGTCGATCTTACCGCCGACCGGGACACTCACGGTCTTTGTATCCGATGTGACCGTATCACCCTCTGAGTTCTCATACACAACTGCTACATCGAGGGGGTAGTTCTGTTCTCCCGCATCTTTCGATATCGCAATCTTATAACGGCATTGTACGGTGCTGTTTTTCGGAAAATTCCCGATATATACACTGTTATCGACAGGGATCACCGGGCTGTTCCCGTTCCTGAGGATCCTGATAATCGCTCCTCTCCCGTCCTCCGAGCCAATATTCATCACATCCAGGGTGACATACCCATCGGTCCCGACATTCACGTGTTCGGCAGCCAGACCGGTGATCTCGGCACGAACCTCCGGCTTGATCCTGATGGGCAGGTTGAGGAGGAGTTCCTTCTCCCTGTAAGTGTATATGATGCTGTCCTGGCCGATCTGTTCGGAATTCTCGAGGTAGGTATAAGTGATAGCGAGCGGGAGGAAAAATTCACCTGCCGGTGCATCCTGTGCAATCTTTGCGTTGAATTTTACCGGTAAACTCGTGCCCCCTCTTATGTCTCCCACCATCTGTGCATCGGATTTTATCGTCACCGGTGAGGTTCCTGCCGAGAGGTTGATATTTGCCAGCTTTGCGGTGTTCGGAAGGTCGTCGCGGTCAACGATACCGGACTGTACAAATTTTATATCGTTTAAGCCGCTGTTCTGGACAATCACGGTGAAGTTGACATCGGTGCCAGGCAGGAATTCATTAGTTCCCTGGAGTGCGGCGGAGAGCTCGGGACTTCCCTGCATATACTTCGTTCCGGCCGATACAGGAGACGCGAGTATCGCTGCCACGAGTGCCGCAAAAATGAAAAGTGTGATGGCCCGCTGAAACCGGATTTCCGGTTTTCCCGATCCGTTCGATATATCCATGGTTTTCGTCCTCTGATCGTGCCCAAACCCACGGCACATCTTTCCTGAACAGCTTGTGGTCAAATCGTATTAATAGGAGTCGAAGGGAACATCCATGTCCTCCCTCCTCTTCTGTACATTTCGCCGGAAACACGCCGATCCGATAACCCCCCAGGCCCGGGCGACTGACTCATTCCCGCATGAGAGCCCAATCAGTGTTCCGGATATCAAAACCGGATTCGCACTGCCGGTAAACCACTGAGGCGGTCTCCCATGGCTGAACTCCGGGCAGGGGGAGGTCGGATTCCCTGCAGGTTAATACGGTGCCGGAACTCCCGGAACGCCCCTTATATCTCGATCAATTCGTATGACCCCGATCCAAGACCGATCTCCTGCCCGTACCTGACCTGGATCAGGCCGTCGGTACTCTCCCAGACGCCCCTGAATTTGTCCTCACCCGGATTCAGGTTGGTGAGTATTCTCGTTCCTGATATCCCGCTCTGGGAGTTCACGAGGTCAACGCTCGCCGCGTCGATCGCGACAGGGTCCCTGGATGCGAGGATCCCGATATCAGGAACGATAGGGGAATCGCTCCACGGCACACAATCGCAGTCGGGAGTAATATCAAGCAGGAAATTCATGAAACCCACCCGGTCCTCCTTTCCCTTTATCGCCCCGAAGGCATGCTCGGTAAGCATCTCCATGAAGGTGACGAGATCTCTCTTCCAGTCATACCCGAGGGACCCGGTAGGACATCCGGCGATGCACTCCCCACACCCGATACAATGTTCCTTCTCGATCTCGGCAACCGACTTTATGGATACAGCCGACTGCCTGCATGCCACCATGCATTTTCCACATGCCGAACAGGTTGCCTGATTGACAGCCGGACACATCCCCCTGTGCTGGTCTGCCTTCCCCGGGATCGGGGCGCACCCCATACCGAGGTTCTTTACTGCACCGCCAAAACCCGCCATACAGTGACCCTTCACGTGGGAAAGGACGATCATGCTATCGGCGGAAGCGATATCCCCGCCAATTTTCACCTCAATAAAATGTTTTCCATCGATCCTGACCATCCGGAAATGATCTCCACGAAGCCCGTCGCTGATGATAACAGGTGCTCCCGTTACCGAAGGGGAGAACCCATGCTCAGCCGCTGTTGTCAGATGGTCGACCGTATTGTGCCTGCTGCCGTTGTACAACGTATTCGTATCGGTAACAAATGGTTTCCCGTAAAACATCCGGATCTTTTCGACGACCTGCCTGACATAGACCGGGTTTATATATGTGTCATTTCCCTTTTCCCCGAAATGGACCTTCACCGCAGTGAGGTCGCCTTCATGGATGCAGTCGCCCAATCCTGCAGCATCAAAAAGCCTGCGGATTTTATCTGTCGTGCTCTCCCCGTCGTTTCCCGCGCCCCTTCGCGAAAAATAGACCTTGCTTGACATGGTCAGTACCCTCTCCCGACCGCCGATCCGGCGTGAACCATCCTCGCACCCGGAAGGACCGGCCTACTAGAACTTTATCTCGCTTTCAGTGCTGTTAAACCTGATCAGTGGCGGGTAGTATCGATCCGATACTCACTGCAAAACTCTGCCGGAGCAGCGGGGTGAGAAAAGACCACGGCTCAGGTCTTCATCCCGACATGTTCAACCGGTGTAACCAGGGCGATTCATTCCCGTTTCTGCGTATTCCATCGTGACATTATTGTTAATAATCTGCGCGGTTCCCCTCGCAGTCGTGGCTTATTTCATGCTGGTGATCGGACTCCGGGCGATAGCACTGCCCCCGCATCCGCAGGATCCCTGGCATTGCTCACCCATCGCTGATGGCATCGCACGTACTATGCCCAGGGAATAATTCAATATCCAGGACACTATAAAGACCGTCATAACCGGAAGTGGTGGATTGGGGACCCCTGTTAAGGAACTGCATGCCCTTATTGAACGATATACCTGGTACACTGAGATTCCGGGGATAGAAAGGTACAGGAAAATAAGTGATCGACCCGTTTCATCCCGCTGTATTTTCAAGGGGTGTACCGAGCCTGTGGCCTGGATGGATCCCAAGGGCAGGTACTATCTCTGCGAGGGACACTACAAGGTCCTGAAGACCTGGATCGGTCAGGCGAGAAGAGGCTTATCTCCTGGAAAGAGTGCGTCGTGAAGAATCCGCCGGTAAAAAGTGCCCCGATGATCAAGGATTTATGTTTGCGATGATCTACAAGGATGTGGCAGACCCACAGTACGCAACTACTGACCTGCGACGTGGGCTGCCAATTCCAGGCATGGTTCCGGCCGGTTATTCCAGAGATTTCATGCTTTTCAATCCAGGCGCATCTGTTCAGGACCTCCCCAGGCGACAAGGTTTTATTCCAGTGCACCGATAATCGGATGAGAAAAGATTCGGGCGATAAAGAGAGAATGGAGAAGAAGAGATCCAACCGGAGTATTCCGGATATTCCCGAACGGGCACGATGGGAGATTGCAGCTGGTATCGCCTCTTCCCTGCCTGGCATGTACTATTCCCTCTTTCATCCGGTTGTCGGAAAAGGCTATGACCACCTCGAAGAAGAGATCTGGCAGCAGCTCGCACGCGAGGCGGGCGATGTTGCCAGGACCTATGGATTTCCTGTCGGTTCGGCGGGGGAAGTCGCAGCTGCGGTCTCAGAGATCGCATCCATCTTTTTCGGGCCACGGTACGGGACCGAAGTAATTGACCTTTCATCCGAATCTGCAGTAATAATTGTGAAGCACTGCCCGTTCCTCAAAAATGCACATCAACCCGGCATGAATACCGAATCCCTTTTCCATGGGTGCATGGCATTCTCAGTCCTCGCTATCCATCAGATTAACCCCCAATTTTCGGTCCGTTTTGTCCGATCGGTCTGTATGGGAGATCGCACCTGCGAGCTGAAGATCGCACCGAGGGAGATAATCGAGAGGGAGATTTCCCGGTGATCAAGCCCCGGGAATAGTCCGCGACAGGCTTACCGCCTTTACCTGTTCCTTCTGGCACTGGAAATGGCATCCCCTGCGAAAAAGAGATCTTGAAGGTTTAGTCTCTCGTAGTGACAGGGAGGGGGACAGGCCAGGAGTCTCGCGGGACACACTCTCCCGGCGGCAGTAGCGCCATTTCTCGTTCTGACGCAAATTCCCTCCCGGGAGAGGTGTCATTTCCAATGAGTATATGATAATCAGGATTCAGAGAATGACTATGCAATGCAGGTTCATCCCAATCGCCGCCCTGTTCGTGGTTGGGATTTTCCTCGTCACCGCAGGATGTGTGCGGGAGAACCCTGAGGATCTGATCTCTCCGATCCTTTCTCCGGCCGGGCCGCAGGGTTCATCCAACGCAACGATGGTAGCATTTGTCAGGGAGGCCGTTGCTTTCGCCCGGGTGAATGGCCGGGAGACGGCATTGGCCGAGTTTTCCAACCGGAACGGCTCGTTCTTCCGTGGCGATCTCTACATCTATGCATACGACTTCAACGGAACCACGATCGCACACCCGGTCAATCCTGAAAAGATCGGGGTAAACCGGTTGAACGAGAGGGATGCAAAAGGGAACCGGTTTATCCGGCTGCTTCAGGAACAGGCCTTGAACGGGTCAGGATTCGCCAGGTATTACTACCTCAACCCCGTGCATAACAACACCGTGGAAGCCAAACTGGGGTTTGTCATGAAAGTCGACGACACATGGTGGCTCGGGTCGGGGATTTACGAAACGGAGTGACCCCTCCACATGATTGCCTGAATCCCCCGATTTACACCGCGTAGTCTGATATCGGAAACGAAGTGACCCCGACACAGCAGGAGAAAAAGATCCGTTAAATAATTGAAATACTTCGGTGATCATCACCTCCCGCGAAACCATGACTGCATCCATCGATCCCCTCGTCGGCCACCCTGCCCCTGCTTTCTGTTTTTCTGATCCGGAAAAGACTCAAATCTGCCTGGAGAGTTTCCAGGGAAAATGAAGTCGTCCTCTACTTCTACCCCAGGGACAACACTCCGGGCTGCACACTTGAGGCGATCCAGTTCACCAGGGCACCCGGGGAGTTCTCGGCCCTCGGGGCACAGGTTATCGGGGTGAGCCCGGATCCGCCCGGGAGCCACCAAAAATTTATCGTGAAACAGAAACCAGGAATCCTCCTCCTTAGCGA
>JAJRBP010000096.1 GCA_028679405.1 Methanoregulaceae archaeon
TTTTCCCTGCCTGTATCTCGCATCGGACAGCCTGTCCGAATTCTTTCGTACCAGCGGTCCCGCCGAGGTCTCTTGTCCTGATCCCACGGTCAAGCGTCCTCTCCGTCGCACCCTCGATCGCCCGGGCTGACGGTTCATCTCCTATGTGCCTCATGAGGAGTGCGGCACTTCTGATGGCAGCTACCGGGTTGGCGATATCCTTCCCCGCGATATCAGGGGCACTCCCGTGCACCGGCTCGAAGAGCGCGTGGCGGTCCCCGATGTTTGCGGAGGGGAGCATCCCGAGACCTCCCACGAGGTAGGCAGCGACGTCGGAAAGGATGTCCCCGAACATGTTCTCGGTCACGACCACATCATAGGCGGCAGGGTGCATAAGTAGGTCAAGGCAAAGGGCATCGATATACCGGTCGTTGTAGGGTATTCCCGCATTCTTCGCCTCTCCAATGCAGATATCCCTGAAAAATACATCGGACTTGAGGATATTGGCCTTGTGCCCGATAGTGAGAAGACGCCGCTTTTTTGCGAGGGCGCATGCATACCTGGCAATCCGTTCGCTCCCGCTTCGCGTAATCACGCGGAGCGATGTCGCCCGGTCAGCCTCAATCGTCTCCATCCCGGCGTAGAGCCCTTCGGTGTTCTCCCTTACAATGACGATGTCTGACCGTGGCCCGAACACGGGGCGCACGTTCGCGTAGAGGTCGAGCTCCTTCCTGATCCGTACCACCACGCTCTCGTAACAGGCAACGGGCGGGGTGGTTACCGCCCCGAAGAGAATGGCATCGGCGGATTCGAGCGCCGCGAGCTCTTCCCTGGTGATCGCCGCCCCTTTGCGTTCCCACCGCCCGTACCCTGCCTCGACGGGCAGGAATTCAATGTCAGGCCTGACGGACGCGATAAGGTCCTGTGCAACCGGAATGACCTCCTTTCCTATCCCGTCTCCTTCCACGACTGCAACCAGGGTCAATTCAATCGCCCTTTCCCCGGAATTTCCTTCTCATCGGATTTCAGCCGGGCTCTCCACTGGCTGACAAGGCTGTTTACTGCCGAGAAGATCTCAGCCGGAGACGCTCCCCAGTGGACGATCGCGCCAAACCTCCCCCTGTACTCTCCGATACCCTCGCGTTCCTTCCTACAGCACCGCGCGATGAACGGTTCCCCTCCCGCCATCGAGAGAGGACAGATATCGATGAGCTCGAATTTTTTCCCGTGGCACTCCTGGAAGAGCTGGGCTCCGGTAAGGCACCCGGCAAGCGATTCCCCGCCGATCATAAGGTCCGCATCCAGCGTTTTTGAAAACCCGGACGCCCTGCAGGGGAACACGTCGGCCTCGACCTGGGAGATATCCCTGAGGTTGTGCTCGAACACAACCCCGAGATCGCCGAAGAGACCCATTTCTTCGAGTTCCCTGATCGTCGCCGAGAGGCTCGGCCTCGGAGGGATTACATCATACACCGGGATTGTGAGAAAACCGGAAAGATCCGGGTCGCAGACGAAGGTAAGGTGTTCGTCGAGTCCCCGGAATATCGTGCACCGCACACCGGATTCCTGCGCGAGCCTGACAAGGAGTGCCCTGTTATGGAGCCGGACCCGCTGGGGATATACATATACCTCCCCGGGCGTTGCCAGCACACGCGAGTGGACCACCCTTCTCATCATACCTTTCTTCTTCCGGTCGAGTTCCACCTCGAGCACCTCGAAACCGGTTTCCGCCTCACGGATCAGGTATTGCGAGAGGAAGTACACGAGGTTCCCGCATGGCCGGGTAGAAGCGTAGCCCACCTGTTTGCATAACTCCGGAAATATCAATGGCTCGCCCTCCAGAAGTCCACGAGACCCCCGGCCTTCAGGATCCCGATCATCCTGGGAGATAACTTCCTGGCAGGGATGCGGGAACCGCCCATCTCAACGTAGCCCTCCTCCAGCTCGGCAACAACCAGTGTATTGTCAGTGCAGGGACAGTCACATTCAACTACGGGGAGACCTACATTCACGGCATTCCGGAAGAAGATGCGGGCAAAACTCGGGGCAACGATGCCGGCGACCCCTGCCTCACGGAGCGCGATCGCCGCCTGCTCCCGGGAAGAGCCACAGCCGAAATTCTTCCCTGCAACGATGACCGCCCCTGCCAGTCTCGGTGCGATCCCTGGATCGAGGTCTTCGAAGGCGTGCACCGCCCAGAGCTTCCGGTCCTTGGTCCGGAGATACCTCCCTGCAATGATCACGTCGGTATCGATATCCTGCGGCAGGCAGAGCGCCTTTCCTTCGATACGCATCAGGCACCTCCCGGATCGGTGAGCACCCCGGCAAGAGCCGTTGCCGCGGCCGTCCCGACAGACCCGAGGTAGATCTCTCCCCCGACACCCATCCTGTTCCTGAAGTTCCGGTTGGCTGTCGAGAGGCATACCTCCCCTTCACCGATCACGCCCATGTGGGCACCGAGGCACGGACCGCACCCCGGACTGCCAACCACGCATCCGGCCGCGATAATATCCCGGATTATACCTGATTCTATCCCGCGTGCGAGGATCGAACCTGAGGCAGGTACCACGATCGTCCGTACTTTCACTTTCTTCCCCGCAACAAGCCTGGCAAACCTTTCGAGGTCTGCATACCTGCCATTCGTGCAGGTCCCCACAAACACCTGGTCAATCGGAAGTCCCTCAAGCTCGCTGACAGGTTTTACGGAGTCTACCCGGGGAGGTACGGCAACCACTGGGACGATCTCATGGAGATCGATGGAGATCGTGCGGGCGTAACAGCAGCCGGCCGGGACTTGCGGAACCACTTTTTTGCCGAAACCGGCAAGGTATTCACAGGTCACTCGGTCCGCATAGAAAAGACCGGCCTTTGCCCCTGTTTCGACTGCAAGATTCGAGAGCGTGAGCCGGTCATCCATGGACAGCCCCCTTGCCCCGGTACCGGAAAATTCGATCGCCTGATAACTGGCACCGTCCATCCCGAGGCGGCCGACATAGGTGAGCGCGAGGTCCTTTGCCTCGGTCCGCGGCGGAAGCGTCCCGGAGAGGCGAATACCGATGGTATGCGGGACGCGGAACCAGGTCATACCCTCGCTCCAGATCGCAGCCATGTCGGTTGCTCCCACTCCCGTCGCAAAGGCACCGAATGCCCCAAGCGTACAGGAATGCGAATCCGCACCGACGACGACTTCGCCCGGGAGCACCTCTCCTTCGCTCATCAGCTGGTGGCAGATCCCGCCACCCACCTCTGAGAACCTGATGCCATGTTCCCGTGCAAACTGCCGAAGCTCGGCCTGGAGATTTGCCGTTATCGAGTTGTTCGCTGGCGCAATATGGTCAAACAGGATATAGGTCCGGGAGGGATCCGCAATTCTCCCGCTCCCCATGCAGCGCCAGGCTTCCAGTGTCAGGACGCCCGTCCCGTCGTGAACGAATGCCCGGTCCACCTTCCGGTCGACGTATTCCCCGGCAGGGGCGCCAAGGATCTCCTCGGAGAGGGTCCCCATCAGGCGGCTTCCTCCTGGACACGCCTGATAAGCTCCACGAGGACAGCAGGGGGAACGCCTGACTTTGTCTCCCCCCGCTCCTTGACCTTCTCGAGGATATCGCAGATCTGGCGTTCCGAGAGGCTGAATCCCATCGAAGAGACCACGTGTTCCAGGGCTTTTTTCCCGGTATGCTTTCCGAGGATGAACATCCGTTCGCCTCCTACAAGCACGGGAGGGACATACTCGTACGTGGCAGGGTCCTCGAGGATCGCCGCGATATGTATGCCGCTCTCATGCGCAAAAGCGTGCTCGCCGACTATGGGTTTTGTCTTGCTGACCGCGATACCTGAGTATTTCTCCACGATTCCAGAGAGTTTTTTGAGGTGAGAGAGGTCGTAACGGTCTACCCCGCCGACCATCCGGAGGGCGACAAGCACTTCCTCGAGCGCTGCATTCCCTGCCCGTTCCCCGATACCGTTTACCGTCGTATGGAGCTGGAATGCACCAGCTTCTGCGGCAGTGATCGTGTTTGCAGTCGCGCACCCCATGTCGTTGTGGCAGTGAGCGCATACCGGCCGCGTTACCCAGCTTAGGATCTCCCGCATCACGCGGTCCATAGCCATGGGGGTGAGGCAACCTACGGTGTCTGCAAAGGAGAGGAGGTCGGCACCATGCGCCTCGCCTCCACGAAACACCTTTTCCAGGAACGTCATGTCCGTCCGGGACGCATCCTCTGCAGCGAACCTTACCTGTATCCCATGGTCGACCGCGAACTCGACCATACCGAGCGCATCGGCCAGGACCACGTCAGCCGGTTTTCTGTACTTATGCCTTATGTGGAGATCCGAGGTTGCGATGAAGATGCTTACCATATCGACGCCGCAGTCTATCGCAGCCTCCACGTCCGGTTTCCGGGCACGTGCAAGACAGCAGATCCGTGCATCGAGCCCCATGTTTGCAATCGCAGTCACGCACCCCTTTTCATAGGGGGAAACCACCGGAAATCCTGCTTCGATCACCTCTACGCCGATATTGTTCAGGACAGTGGCGATCTCCTTCTTCTCCTCACAGGTGAACGATACCCCCGGGGTCTGTTCTCCGTCCCGGAGCGTCACATCACAAATCTCGACATTCCACGATTTCATGCGTCCTCCCTTCAGGGCATTCTCCCTCAATAACGACAACTCTCGGGCATCCGGTCCTGAAGAGGGCTGTCTCAAGTTTCTCCTCGTCGTTCGTACCACAGACCACAGGTTTTGCCCATGCGATATACGGAATGATGTCCGGTACCGGTTGTCCGCCGGTCATCCCCATCCGCGTGTTCTTCAATACAAGCACCAATGTATCGGTCCCCTTTTCGAATACATCGATAAGAGCGGGGATCCCACTGTGCAGGACCGCATAGTCCCCCATTAATGCCACACCCGTGCTCCTCGCCGCCACCGCAATTGCAGAACCAAGGCCATAACTTGCCACTCCGATCCTGAACGGGGGGTTCATTGCCAGGACCGAGCACCCGGCATCGGCAATGACGGCGATCTCTTTCTCACTGAGTTTCCTGACCAGCGGGAGAAACGGACAGTTCCTGCAGAACGTCCTGCAAAAACCGCGATCCTGGAAACGCTCCGGGGCAGGCATCCCTGAAGGAGGGTCGAGAAGGCGGTGCTCCCGGACGAACGGTCGCCCGCACTCCCTCACCTC